>NZ_VOQR01000002.1 GCF_007995065.1 Sphingomonas ginsenosidivorax
AGTGTCAAGACGGCGCCGTTCGACGGAAAGGTGGAGCCCGGCATCGTCCATGTCGCGCTCAAGGCAGCCAGCCCGGAGAGCGTCGATCGCGTCGTCGCGCGCGCTGTCGCCGCAGGTGCTACGGTGCATACCGAGCCGCAGGGTCGCGAACTGGTAGGTGAGCCGAACCTCCCTTCCGCATCGCCATGATCATGGGCCTCGACGGCGAAGTCATCGAGATCTGCCACAACGGCCAGATCGACGTGTAGACCCGGTAGGACCGGCCATTCCAGACTGAAGTGCAGGCTTCGGTGCCGACGGGTGTCCGGTCCGCCGATCCGGGTGAAACGAGACTTTCAAAGGATTACGGCACATGTCCGACAACGCATTCTGGCCCGACGGGGCACGCCTCGCCATTTCCCTCAGCTTGATGTTCGAAGGTGGTGGCCAGCCGATTTCGGGTGCGGATGGCCCGATCCCTGAGCCGATCAAGGATGGCCTGCCCGATCTGCCGACGAACGCCTTCTTCGCCTATGGCGTCCATGAAGGTATCCCTCGCATCCTTGATCTAATGGACAAGCACGACATCAAGCTGTCGTCCTTCGTAATTGGACAGGCGATCGAAAAGGAACCCGAGCTAGCGCTGGAAATCGCCACGCGGGGCCACGAGATCGCTGCGCACGGGCGCACGTGGCAGAACAGCTACGCGATGCAACCTGACGAGGAGCGGCGCTTCATCGCAGATTGCGTGGCGTCGATCGAAAGGATTACCGGGGTGAAGCCGGTTGGCTGGAACGCCTATTGGCTGCGAAACTCCCCCAGTACGCTCGACATCCTGCAGGAGCTTGGGTTCCAATATCATATCGACGAACCCAGCCGGGACGAGCCATTCATCGTGCCCCTGTCGGGCGGCGACTTCGTGACAGTGCCCTATACCTTCCACATGAATGATATCTCGTCGTTCCCGTTCGAGGGCTATGATCCGATCGCCTACGAGCAGGCGCTCAAGGACGAATTCGATCAGCTCTATGAAGAAGGCGCGCATCGGCGCCGCATGATGGTCATATCGCTGCACGACCGTATCTCGGGACATGCCAATCGCGTCCGGCTTCTCGATCGGTTTCTCACTTATGCCAAATCGAAGCCCGGCGTGTGGTTCGCGCGCAAGGACGAGATCGCCAGCTATGCCTTGCAGACCAAGGGTTCGCCGACACCGATCGTCAGTCGCGGGTCGCCGACCGAGACGGGGCTGCCCGGACCCGCTGCGTAGCGGACTGGAAGTTCAGAGGCGTTCTTCCGTCCTCCACTAGAAGAACGCTTACGTGCGGATGATGTGTTGTGGGTCGGGCGGACAGGCCTCTGCCCATAGCACATCATCGTGGTGGGACCCATCCGCCCCCGGTTGGGCGTTTAGGCCAGACTTTTCCGATCAGGAGTTTGAAATGAGCATCGCTTCGGCACTCGGCCTCGGCGGCCGCAAGGTCCGTTACGCCATCGTCGGTCTCGGCGACATCGCGCAGGAGGCGTTGATGCCGGGCGTGTCGCACACCGGCAACTCGACGATCACCGCCCTGGTGTCCGGCGACCCGGAGAAGCTGACGAAGGTGGGCAAGCGCTACGGCGTCAAGAACCTCTACAGCTACGAGCAATTCCCCGCGCTGCTCGCGTCGGGGGAGATCGATGCGATCTACCTCGCCACGCCCAACTGGCGGCATGCCGAATTCGCGGTGCCGGCGCTCGAGGCTGGCATCCACGTCCTCAGCGAAAAGCCGCTTGATGTTTCGTCGGCCAAGGCGCGCGGGATCATGGCCGCGGCGGCGAAGGGCAAGGCGCAGCTGATGACCGCCTATCGCCTGCACTTCGAACCCGCGACGCTGGATGCGATCCGGCGGATAAGGGCCGGCGAACTCGGCGACCTGATCGCGTTCACCGCCTGTTTCACGCAGATGGTCGATCCGGCCAATCATCGCGCGACGAGCGGGATCGAGGCTGGGCCGCTGTTCGACATGGCGCCCTATCCGATCAATGCGATCCGCTATCTGTTTGGCGCAGAGCCGCTCGAAGTCGTCTCGGCAGTGGCGACGCGCCACCCGGAATCAGGCTTCGGCGATCTGGACGACACCTTTGCGGTGACGTTACGCATGCCGGGCAACCGCCTCGCGCAGTTTACCGTCAGCTATTACGCCAACAACGTCGACATCCTGACCATTGCGGGCACGAAGGGTTCGATCCAGATGGATCCCGCGTTCGGCTTCGGCCAGGGTCTCGCTCACCGTCGTCGCATCGGCGACAAGGACAGCCAGGAGACATTCAAGGCTACCGACCAATTCGGAGGCGAGTTGCAGTATTTCTCCGAATGCATTCTGGAGGATCGCAGCCCCGAGCCGGACGGCGAGGAGGGACTGGCCGATCTGCTGGTCGTCGAGGCGATCGTCGAAGCGCTGAAAACGCAGCTGCCGGTCAAGGTCGCGCACATTGGACGAACCCGGCGGATTGATCCCGACGTTCAGGAACGCACCCTGCGCGCGGTTTCGGCACCCGATCCGGTCAATGCGGCATCGCCGACAGGCGACTGATCTCAACTCCTGCCCCCGAAAGGATCGATCCATGTCTTTTAAAGAGCAACTGCTGGCGCACCACGCCGCGATCGTGACCGGCGCGAGTTCCGGGATCGGCCTCGCCGTGGCCGAGGCGCTGGCGGCTGCAGGCGCGGCGGTGGTGGTCAACTATCGATCCGATGGCGACCGTGCCGATGCGCTGGTCGAGCGCATCGTCGGGGACAACGGTCGCGCGATCGCGGTGCAGGCGGATGTGTCGGACGAGGCGGACGTCGCACGCTTGTTCGATGTCGCGGCAGAGGCGTTCGGCCGTATCGATGTGCTCGTGTCCAATTCCGGCGTGCAGAAGGATGCTGCGGTCGCCGACATGTCGCTGGCCGACTGGAACACGGTGATCGACGTCAACCTGACCGGGCAGTTCCTGTGCGCGCGCGAGGCGGTCCGCCGCTTTCGCGTTCAGCCGTGCAAAGGGCGCCCGGCGCGCAGCGCGGGCACGATCATCGCGATGAGCTCGGTACATGAGATCATCCCATGGGCCGGGCATATCAACTACGCCGCGGCCAAGGGCGGCACCCGCATGCTGACCCGCAGCCTGGCGCAAGAGGTCGCAGCCGATAGCATCCGCGTCAACGCAATCGCACCGGGTGCGATCCGCACGCCGATCAACAAGGATGCGTGGGACAGCGATGCGGCATTGGAAAAGCTGTTGCGGCTGATCCCCTACGGCCGGATCGGCGAGCCCGAGGATGTCGCCCGCGCCGCGGTCTGGCTGGCATCGGATCAGGCGGATTACGTAACCGGCACGACCTTGTTCGTGGATGGCGGTATGTCGCTTTACCCTGAGTTCCGTGACAATGGATGACGCGCAAGCAGTACCGCCACTGCGCAGCATCGGCGATCACGGCATCATCGGCGACCTCGAAACCGCGGCGCTGGTCGCGCGCGACGGCACGATCGACTATCTGTGCTGGCCATCGCTCGACAGTCCAACGGTGTTCGCCGATCTGATCGACGGCGATGGCGGCGCGTTTTCGATCAGGCCGGACCTGGACGATCCGCAGGTGATGCAGCTCTACGTTCCCGACACCAACGTGCTGGTGACGCGCTGGATGTCGGAAGGGGGCAGTGCCGAGCTGGTCGACCTGATGCCCCATCCCGAAGCGCGGGTACATTCCGATCGCGGCGCACAATGTGTGATTCGGCGGATCACGGTGACACGGGGAACGATCGTGTTTGCCGTACGCTGCGCGCCGCGGTTCGATTATGCTCGCGAGGTGCCGACGGCAGCGGCAACAGCAGGGGGCGTGCGCTTCAATACGCCCGACCTTGCGCTACGGCTATTCGCGTCGATGCCGCTCGCCTGCAATGGCGGCGACGCGATCGGCGAGGTCAGGCTGACCCGGGGGAAAGCGCCTGGTTCGTGCTTGGCGGCGACACGCTCGCGCGGCCCGACGACGCACAGGTCACGGCGGAAATCGCGTCCACCACCGCGGCTTGGCGCAGCTGGGCGGGACGATCGAGCTACAAGGGGCGGTGGCGGCGAACAGGTGCTGCGATCGGCACTGGCGCTTAAACTGCTGACCTCTGCCCGGCACGGATCGATCGCCGCCGCAGCGACCTTCTCGCTGCCCGAGGCGACGGGGGCAGGACGCAACTGGGACTATCGCGCGACCTGGATCCGTGATGCATCGTTCACCGTCTATGCGTTCATGCGGCTGGGCTACATCGAGGAGGCGGAGCATTTCCGGCAATGGGCCGGGCAACGGGTGATGGCATCCACGCCCGACGATCCGATCCGCATCATGTACGCGCTCGACGGGAGCGAAGCGGCCGACGAGCAGGAGTTGGCGCATCTGGCAGGATATGCGGGCAGCCGCCCGGTGCGGATCGGCAACGCGGCGCATGCGCAGAGCCAGCTCGATGTCTTCGGCGAGCTGCTCGACAGCATCTATCTCTCCAACAAATATGGCGCGGCGATCAGCCATGACGGTTGGCAGCATATCTGCGGCATCGTCGATTATGTGATCGCGCACTGGCAGGAGCCCGATGCCGGGATCTGGGAAATGCGCGGCGAACCGCGGCATTTTCTCCATTCGCGGGTGATGTGCTGGGTGGCCCTGGACCGGGCGATCCGGCTGGCGAAGAAACGGTCGCTGCCGGCGCCGTTGGTCGAATGGTCGGAAAGCCGCGACGCGATCGTCGCCGACGTATGGGCGAACTTCCGCCATCCCGAACACGGCCATTTCGTGCAGTCGCGGGGCGGCACCGAACTGGATGCCGCGCTGCTGATGATGCCGCTGGTGCGGTTCGTGTCGTCGACCGATCCGGTGTGGCTGACGACGCTCGACGCGATCGGCGAACGTCTGCGCGACGACGGACTGATCTACCGCTACCGCAATGGCGATGGGCTGGAGGGTGGCGAGGGCGCGTTTACGACCTGCACCTTCTGGTATGCCGAATGTTTGGCACGCGCGGGCCGGATCGACGAGGCGCAGATGACCCTCGCCAAGGGGATGGCTTATGCGAACCCGCTCGACCTGTTTTCGGAAGAGCTTGACCGACGTGGCCAGCCGCTCGGCAACTTCCCGCAGGCGCTGACGCATCTCGCCTTCATCAGCGCGGCCTATTTCATCGATCGACGCCTCGATCCAGCTTACCGGCCCAACTGGCAGCCCTGATGGTCCGGTCGGGCGCTGGCCGGTGCATGGCGGTCAGCCTTTAGGTTCGACGGACCGACCGATCACGCCGGCGCGTGCGACGAGGCGCTCGGTCCCGTCGTCGGGTCCGGCGGGGCGGATCTGGACGGGGACTGACTTGTAGGACGGCGTCAGGCTCTGGAGGTCATGGTCCTCCAGCGCGATCAGCGGCTGCGTCTCGGGATAGTAGGAGGCGCAGCAGCCGTCGGGCAGCGCATGCTCGACCAGCGTCAGTCCCTGGACGATGCGGTCGTCGCGCTTGAACTGGAGCGCGGTGGTGACGTCGATCACGTCGCCCTCGGCAAAGCCGAGCCGCGCGATCTCCTTGGCGTTCATGAACAGGATGTCGCGCCGCCCGAAGACGCCGCGATAGCGATCGTCGAGCGCATAGATGGTGGTGTTGTACTGATCGTGCGAGCGCAGCGTGGTGAGCCGCATCACCGTCGGGTCGGCGGTGGTCTCGTCCTCCTCGACGCCGGGCGAGACGATGAAATTGGCCTTGCCGGTGTCGGTGTTCCACACCCGCTCGGCCGCCGAATTGGGCAGGTGGAAGCCGCCCGGCTCGCGGATGCGGTTGTTGTAGTCCTTGAAGGCGGGGAACACCGCCTCGATCTTGTCGCGGATCAGGTCGTAATTGGCGACGTAGCCGTCCCAATCGATCCCGCCCTTGCCGCCCAGCGTCGCCTTGGCGATGTGCGCGACGATCCACGGCTCGGAACGGACGTTGTCGCCCGGCGGCATCAGGAAGCCGCGCGAGGCGTGGACCATCGACATCGAATCCTCGACGGTCACCGCCTGCGGCGTGCCGTCCTGCAGGTCGCGCTCGGTGCGGCCGAGGCAAGGCAGGATGTAGGTGTCGCCCTTGGCCATCAGTAGCTGGGTGCGGTTGAGCTTGGTGGTAATGTGGACTGCGAGCTCCATGTTGCGGAAGCCCTGCGCGCAGGCCTGCGGATCGGAGGAGGCGATGGCCAGGTTGCCGCCGAGGCAGACGATCGCCTTGGCCTTGCCGTCGCGCATCGCGGCGATGCTCTCGACCACCGAATGGCCATGCGCGCGCGGCGGCTCGAAGGCGAACACCTCCTTGATCTTGTCGAGCAGCGCCGCGGTCGGCCGTTCGGTGATGCCGACGGTGCGGTCGCCCTGGACGTTGCTGTGGCCGCGCAACGGGCAGATGCCGGCGCCCGGCCGGCCCATGTTGCCACGCAGCAGCAGCAGATTGGCGATCTGCTGGACGTTGCTGGTGCCGGTGCGGTGCTGGGTGATGCCCATGCCATAGCAGGCGATGGTCGCGGTCGACTGGGCGTAGAGCCGCGCGACCTCCTCGAGGTCGCTCTGGCCGAGCCCGCTGGCGTGGACGATATCCGCCCAGTCGCTGCCCTCGAGATTGGCGACCAGCGCGTCGAAGCCGGCGGTATGCTCGGCGATGAATGCATGATCGAGCACCGCCGGTTCGCCGGCGGCGGTGGCGGCCTTGTCCATCGCGACCAGCGCCTTGGCGATACCCTTCAGCGCCGCGGCATCGCCGCCGACCTTCACCTGCAGATAGTTGGTCGCGATCGGCGTCGCCGAAAAGGTCGCCATCTCGATCACCGACTGCGGCGATTCGAACCGCTCAAGTGAGCGTTCCTTGAGCGGATTGAACACGATGATCCGGCCACCGCGGCGGGCAACCTCGCGCAGCGTCGCCATCATCCGCGGGTGGTTGGTGCCGGGATTGTGGCCGATCGAGAGGATCAGATCGGCGTGGTCGAAATCCTCCAGGCTGACGGTGCCCTTGCCGATGCCGATCGACTGCGGCAGCCCTACCGAGGTCGCCTCGTGGCACATGTTGGAGCAATCGGGAAAGTTGTTGGTGCCATAGAGCCGGGCGAACAGCTGATAAAGGAACGCCGCCTCGTTGGAGCAGCGCCCCGAGGTGTAGAATTCGGCCTGGTTGGGATCGTCGAGCCTGGCCAGGCCGGCGCCGATCGCGGCAAACGCCTCATCCCATTCGACCACTTCGTAGTGATCGGTCTCGGCATTGTACCGCAGCGGATCGGTGATGCGGCCCTGGCCTTCGATCCAATGGTCGCTCTGCTCCCAGATCTCGGCCACGCTGTGCTGCGCGAAGAAGTCGGCGCCGATCCGCTTCGCGGTCGATTCCCAGGCCACCGCCTTGGCGCCATTCTCGCAGAACTCGAATGACGAGGTGTGCTTGGGGTCCGGCCACGCGCAGCTCGGGCAATCGAAGCCGTCGGGCTGGTTCGATTTGAGCAAGGTCTGCGCGCCGCGCTGGACGATCTGCTGCGCCTTGAGGGTGAGCGCAACTGCCTTCAGCGCGCCCCAGCCGCCGGCCGGGCCAGTATAGTCCTTGATCCCCTCGGGGCGCTTGCGATGCATACCATACTCTCCACAACTAAGCCGCGCTGCCCCGCCGCCGGCCTTCGCTTGCTACGATGATGTTCGCATACGAAGGTCACGTCCCTCAGCACGTATAATAATACCATGCTCGTGACGAACGCAGAGCTATGCGCCACCACGGAGTCGGCAAGGTACGCCCTTGGCTACCCAGCTTTGTAGCGAAGCCCTTGGACGGCTCGCAAGGACGACGTCACCAGGCCGTTCCCCCACAACCTTGAACTGGTTAGCTTCGTCCCGATCGGCCGACAGCGACGGAGTCTCCGCGCCGCGCGGTCCGCTGCTGTAGGTACTGGCGGGCGCGCTGGATTGCCAAGCGGCCCTTAGAAGAGTGCTTGATTCGGTTTGAACGGTTGCAGCGGTCAGTACGCCGGACGAAGTTCGGCACGACGTATCAAGCGGTCCGCCCAGCTTTCTCGACGAGCCCGCCTACGCCCTCGCGCCGTTCAAGTTCGGCCCGTACATCCTTCAAACTCAGCCCAGCATCAGCCAACAGGACCGCAAGGTGAAACAGCAAGTCCGCCGCCTCATACACGATGCTCGCCCCATCGCCGGAACAGGCTGCGATCACCGTTTCGACCGCTTCCTCGCCGACCTTCTGAGCGATTTTTGTACGACCCTTGGTGAAGAGACTAGCGGTGTAGGAGGCGTCGGCGGGGGCGTCGCGTCGCGCACGGATCGTCGTCTCGAGGCGGTCTAAGATGGGATCAGCCATGTTCAGCCTGCTGACCCAGCACCGAGGGCGGGTCAATTCCTTTTGCTTGGCCCCGCAAACCGTGGCTCTGGTACCTCATGGTGCCCGGACAAATGCATCGCATTGCCTGGTCCCTCTTCAATCCCGAACAGGGGGGCGGCCGTAGACCGTCTTGCTGAGACGGTCACGCGTGCCGGCTTTCCTGTCGATGTGACCCTTGTCGATAAGAACCAAGACGATATCCCGGTGCATCATCATGGCTATACTTTGATGCTCACACGTTCGATGATCGCTGGCGCCTTAATCCATTAAGATCGCAATCGGAACAAGCGTAACAAGCTCATCGACCAGCGCTCGGCTTGTGCTACCATCCTAGAGCTTACCGATTGCCATGTCCCGGCAGCCTGTAATTGGAAGGGGCGGGCATTAAACCGGGCCGCAGTTCGGTGCGCGCCTGTCGCATGATCTGGAAGCCGCCCGATAGCCCGAGCACTGCCATCAGCGCGGCCACCACTAGATCGGGCCACGCGCTGTTCAGACCGAAGACGCCACCCGCCGCCAGCACCACGGCGATATTGCCGATCGCGTCATTTCGCGAGCAGATCCAAACCGAGCGCATGTTCGCGTCACCGCTGCGGAAGCGGTACAACATCACCGCGACCAGGACGTTCGCGATCAGCGCCGCAACCCCCACGACGCCCATGACCTCGGCATGAGGCACAGCACCGTGGAGCGCGCCCCACCCCGCCGCGAGCAGGACATAGAGCCCGAGCAGAGCAAGCGTCGCTCCCTTCAGCATCGCGGCGCGCGCGCGCCAGGCTATCGCCATCCCGGCGACACCAAGGCTGATCGCGTAATTGGCGGCGTCACCGAAGAAGTCGAGCGCGTCAGCCTGCAGCGCTTTCGACCCGCCTGTAATCCCTGCGACGATTTCGACCGCGAACATGCCGCCGTTGTTGGCGAGCGCAATCCACAGCGCGCGCCGCCACTTCGGGTCGTTGAGGGTGCCCACCTTGTCGGACGCGCAGCTCGTGCAGGCCATCTTCGCCACCTCGAAAAAATCGATCTGGCAGCGTATATGCACCCTCTAGTCGCTAGAGGGTCAAGCGCTGTGTCTGAGAAACTGACAATCGGGAGGCTGGCCGCGGCGACGGGCGCCAAAGTCGAGACGATCCGCTATTACGAACAGATCGGCTTGCTGCCGGCGCCAGCGCGGTCGGCCGGCAATTACCGAACCTATGAGAGCGAGCACCTGCGTCGGCTGTCCTTCATTCGCCGGGCGCGCGATCTCGGCTTCTCGATCGATGCGGTGCGAGAGCTGATGGGGCTCGCCGATCGTCGCGATCAGTCCTGCATGGCCGTGGACGTGATCGCCAACCAGCATCGGGATGCGATCACGCGGAAGATAGCTGACCTGACGGCGCTCGCGGGCGAGTTGGACTCGCTGATCGACTCCTGTAGCCGCAACATGGTGGCCGACTGCAGAATTATCGCGGCTTTGGGTCCAGCTTGATCGTCGCGCCTTCCGCGCAGCCTCACGATCTTGCCAAGCAGAAGCGCTTTCTCGAAACGCGTTCTCAAAAACGGTGCATAAAGGTTAGCGCTTCGCAGCTGACCCGGCGATTTTACGTGCCACATTCATCCATCTGGGTGAGCCTCGACGGAGCGCTTCTTCAAGCCTCACGAAAGCCACTCGTTCGGAGGTTCGTCTCTGTTTGAGGGTCTAAGCGTCCGGACAGCTCGCCGTGATCGATGTTCGTTGAGGGCGAGACGCCGATAACGACCCGCGTGGTGCGCCCTCTATCTTTTTTCCAGGAAGAGGTGTTACTGGAAAATACATTGAGTGTGGCTTAGGCGGTTAGACCGCTTATAAGTTAGCGAGACTAAGCGGAATCGTTGCCCGAAGGATGGTAATGCCGGTTATTAGAGTTATATGTTAGCGAGACTAACGTAGGAGCTGCCCATGGCGACCCTCGCCAACGCTATTGATCCCGGCGCCTTCGCCAATCTGGTGTTCGCCAGCCTGGTCGAAACCGCGCGCGCCAAGCCGGCCAAGCGTCGCGGGACCACGCGATCCGACGTGATCGACGACACCTTATATATAGCACCCACCGTTGAGGGCTTCTCGAAACAGTATCGAACGGCCGTCGATCACGCGATTGAGCAGCTGACCGCCACTGGCATCGCAGCCGACCCGGATCGACAGGCACTCTACGCGATCGTTGACAAGCTGCTGCCCGACGTCCGCGCGCGGCACCTCGAGCGCAAGATCGAGCAACTCCTCGACGTCCTGGCCGACACCCATGATCCTATGGCTGAGTTTCATACCGCGGTTGCGGCCGACAACACAGCCATCCGCCAGCGCTTCATGCACGAGGTCGAGACGCTCACCTCGGCCGAGGTCGCAGCGCGGGCGGGACACCAAGCCAAGAACCGTCACCAGACCGCCGCGCGCTGGAAGGCGCAGCGCCGCGTCTTCGCGGTCCCGTATCAGGGACAGGACCGTTTCCCGGCCTTCCTGTTTGACGCCGACGGCAAGCCGCTCCCCCTCATCAAGAAGATCCTAGACGTCCTGCCGGCGAGCCGGACGCAATGGCAGACCGCTTTCTGGTTCGTGTCGTCCAACTCCTGGCTCGGTGGTCCCGCGCCGCGGGAGATGCTCGAGAATGAAGCGGGTGTCCTTGAAGCCGCGGCGCACGAGAGCGACGAGATCAGCGGGTGATGGTGCTCGCGCCGACCGGTATCGTTCCCAAACCGCCAACTGCATTTGCGACCCACGTTACTGATCTGCCCGTGGGTGCGGTTCTCTGGCGCATCCACGCCGAGAAGCTTGCTGGCAACGTCTTCAATCCGGGTTTTGGCGCCTCCCGGTTTGCACCGATCGGACCCGTGCGCAAGCGCGTGCCGACCGCCTATGCCGCGCAAGAGTTCGAGGCGGCGGTGTACGAGACGATCTTCCACGATCTCGATCCCGCGCAGCCGTTCAAAACCTATCCCTTGAGCAAACTTGGGGAGGTCCGTTGCTCGGTGCTGCGGGTGACCAGTCCTTTGGCGCTACGCTCTTTCCTTGCGCCGGACCTGATGAAGCTGGGCCTCGCGCGGAACCAGCTGATCGATACGCCTGCGCACGAGTTCCCTGACACGCGGCGCTGGGCGGCCGCGCTTCACCGCAAGGATGTCGGCACACACGGGATGGTCTGGGAATCACGAGCTTATCCGTCATCATTGGCGATGATGTTCTTCGGCGATCGCTTGCCCTCCGGGGCGCTGAGCGTGGTCAGCTCGACCCGGATCGACGCCGATCCGGTGCTCGCAATGCGGTTCAGGGCACTTGCAGACCGTTCGGGTGTGACCCTAATCGTCTGAGACAACGCTCAACCACTCATGCGACTGTTGCTGCCTCTGACGCGGGGCTCGGGATACGGGCATTGCGGCTATCGGAGGTCGATGGAAATTTCCCATTGTAATTCACGCGTGATCTCCATAACCGTACGGTATGGTCACTAGAACACGCTTGAGCCGTTCTACGCCCGACGATCGACGCACCACCATCGTCGAGGTCGCCCGGCAGGTCTTCTCACGCGACGGGTATGGCGGTTCATCGATGTCGGGGATTGCGGCGGACCTGGGCGGCTCGAAGGGTACGCTCTACAAATATTTCGATACCAAAGGTGCGCTCTTCGAAGCGGTCATGCTGCAGTGCTGCAAAGACATGTTCGTTGACTTCAATGGCGATCTAACGAGATACAAGGATGTCCGTGAATATCTCATCGATGCGGGCACTAGAATGCTACCGGCGATGCTGGAGTCCAGTGCGCTGGATATCAGCAGGTTGGTACTTAGCGAAGGCGTTCGGCATCCACAGATAGCCCGGATCTACGCCGAGAAAGCACTCGACCCAGCTGATGAGGCAGTGGCGCTCGGATTGGCGCACTTCCACTCGATCGGTCAGATCGAATGCCCCGACGCGCTTTCCTCCGCGAAGCAATTCATGGGACTGCTTCGGGCAGATATCCATCTGCGCGCGGTTTGTGGCCTGGATACTCGTCCGGGGGATGGCGAACTGCTCGCCCATATCATCGGCGTCACATCGCTCTTCATCGCCGGAAATACATCAAACAGCGCCGACAGCTCTGCGTGACGAACCTCCCTCTTTCCAGGAAAATCGACATGACCAATAAGACGCTTGACGGAAAAATTGCGCTGGTAACGGGCGCATCAGGTGGGATTGGCCAAGCCATCGCCATGCATCTTGCTAAAGCCGGCGCGCATGTGATGGTCCACTATTCCGGAAACAAGGCGGCTGCGGACAAGACGGTCGCTGTTATCGCCGACAATGGCGGCAACGCGCAGAGCGTACAGGCGGATCTGCGCGATCCGGGAGCGATCGATGCGCTCGTTGGCCAAGTCGAGACGCTCGATATCCTCGTCAACAATGCCGGCATTGCGGACGGAGCGGATATTTTGGCAACGACGCGTGACCAATATGATGCCGTGTTCGACACTAACGTCAAAGCCATGTTCTTCCTGACGCAGGCGCTGCTACCCAAAATGCAGGATGGTGGCTCCATCATCAATACTTCGTCCACGGTGTCGATCGCGGCCTATCCAGAGTACATCGTCTATGCGATGTCCAAGAACACGGTGAATGCCTTCACCCGGTCGCTGGCGGCTGGGGTCGCCAAGCGGCAAATTACTGTGAACGCGGTACTGCCGGGCGCGACCGATACGGACTTCATCAACTCGGTTCGGGATTACCCCGGCGTGATGGAAGCCATCGCTGCCCAAACGGCGCTCGGACGCCTCGGAAAGCCAGATGACATCGCGCCTGTGGTAACGTTCCTTGCCTCCCCGGCAGGGCATTGGATCACCGGTCAGTGCATCCAAGCCAATGGCGGCATGCACCTCTGAGCCATGATGTGCCAGGCGTGGTGGCGCGGTAGCTTATGCATCCTGATGCAATGCCTGCAACCATGCGCCGGAGTCGCTTGCCCCCTCACCCCAAGGTGGCCCCGGCGACTTTATCAATGATCCGCTTTCGCCGAGCGCGCCGAAAGCGGCTAATCCGAGTTTTTGCAGGTGAAGCTAGAGTAGCTTTACGGTTTGGGTCACTGAACCGGGACGATGGACTCTTCGTACCGCCCCGCGCGACGCAACTGTCTGACGATCCCGTTGAAGGCCGCGGTGACGCCCTGTGCTCGGCCGATCTCGTTTTCCTGCTGCGCCGCGTCCCAGTAGAGTTCGAGCGGCCAGCGCTTGGGGCAGTGCGGCAGCAGGCAGCGTAGCGCCAGGCGCACCTCGGCGCTGTCGACCCTTGTGTCGGAGCAGCGGGCGACGCCGGTACGCAGGATGTGGATCGACAGGGCGATGATGATCCGCTGGCCGCGCGGGAGCGCCGTCACAGCTCAGCGGAAGTCGTGCGACTTGAACCGCACGACCTCCTCGGGATCCATGCCGTCGGCGTGCGGCGGCCAGTAGGAATTGCGAGGAAGAGGGCTCCAGCCCTTGTCGCCTCGATCGGGCGAACCGGCGTGACGGGCACCGTCACCGCGGCCGGTCTGGTGCGGGAACGACATGGCGCCGACCTGAGTCAGCAGGTCGCCGTGATCGATGATCCGGTCGCAGATCACGTGGATGACCTCGCCCTCCTTCTGTACCCTACCCTTCATGCCGATCATCGAGGCCGACATGACGGTGCGGCGCTGCGCCTCGAAGCGGTCCGGCCAGAGGATACCGTTGGCGATGCCCGTCTCGTCTTCGATGGTGATGAAGAGCACGCCCTTCGCTGAGCCCGGCTTCTGCCGAACGAGGATGATCCCGGCGACCTCGACGTGCCGCCCATCGCGGATGCCCGCGAGGTCGCCGCAGCGGGTCACGCCGCGGCCCGACAGCTCGTCGCGGAGGAACGACAACGGATGGGCGCGCAGCGATAGCTGGAGCGTGCGATAGTCCTCGATCACCTCGCGGCCGTCGGTCAATGGCCGGAGCGCGACGTCGGGCTCTATGCCTTCGGCGCTGATACCGTCGGCGATCCGGTCGGCGGCTGCGAACAATGGCAGCGGCGCCTCGCCGAGCCCCCTCACTTTCCACAATCCCTGCCGACGATCCGCGCCGAACGCATGGTAGGCGTCGGCATCGGCGAGCTTCTCTACAGCAGCACGCTGCACGCCCGAGCGCCGCCACACGTCCTCGACCGACTCGAACGCGGCCGTACTGCGTGCGCCGACGATCGCGGCGCCATCCGCGTTGGACAGCCCACGCACCTGCCGCAGCCCGAGCCGAACGGCGAGGTAGCGCCCGCCGGTCGGCTCCAGCGTGCAGCCCCAGCGGCTGGCGTTGATGCACGGCGGCCGCACCTCGACGCCGTGCTCGCGGGCGTCACGGACGATCTGCGCGGGCGCGTAGAAGCCCATGGGATAGGCGTTCATCAGCGCCGCGCAGAACACGTCGGGATGATGATGCTTCATCCAGCTCGACGCATAGGCGATCTTGGCGAAGCTCGCCGCGTGGCTCTCGGGAAAGCCATAGCTGCCGAAGCCCTCCAACTGGCGGAAAGTGCGCTCGGCGAACTCACGCGGGTAGCCACGCGCCACCATGCCTTCGACGAGCTTCTCGCTGAAGTGGCTCACCCCGCCGGTGAACTTGAACGTCGCCATCGCGCGGCGCAGCTGGTCAGCCTCGGCCGGCGTGAACCCGGCGCCGACGATCGCCACCTTCATCGCCTGTTCCTGGAAGAGCGGCACACCCAGCGTCTTCTCGAGCACCGCGCGCAGCTCGGGGCGCGGGTATTCCGGCTTCTCCAGCCCCTCGCGACGGCGGAGGTACGGGTGAACCATGTCACCCTGGATCGGTCCCGGTCGCACGATCGCGACCTGGATGACGAGGTCATAGAAGCGGCGCGGCTTCATCCGCGGCAACATCGACATCTGCGCGCGGCTTTCGATCTGGAAGGTACCGAGCGTATCCGCCTTCTGAATCATGGCGTAGACCGATGGATCGTCGTCCTGGAGATCGGCCATGCCGACCCGCACGCCTTTCGACTCCTCCAGCAGATTGAAGGCCCGGTTCATGCAGCCGAGCATGCCGAGACCGAGCACGTCGACCTTCATGAACTTCAGGGCATCGATGTCGTCCTTGTCCCATTCGATGATTTGGCGGTCTTCCATCGCAGCGGGTTCGATCGGCACGAGGTCGTCGAGCCTGTCGTGCGTCAGGACGAAGCCGCCAGGGTGCTGCGACATGTGGCGGGGCACCCCGATCAGCTTGCGTGCGAGATCGAGCGTCAGCCGGAGACGCCGGTCGGCGATGTCGAGGTTCAGCTCGTTGACCTGCTTCTCGCCGACCCCTTCCGCGGACCAGCCCCAGACGAGGCCCGCGAGCGAGGAGGTCAAGTCCTCCGGCAGGCCCATCGCCTTGCCGACGTCTCGCACCGCGCCGCGCGCACGGTAGCGCTGGACGACTGCGGTCAGCGCCGACCGGTCGCGGCCGTAGGTTTCGTAGATCCACTGGATAATCTCTTCGCGCCGCTCGTGCTCAAAGTCGACGTCGATGTCGGGCGGCTCGCGGCGTTCGCCCGATACGAACCGCTCGAACAACAGCTCGTGCTTGATCGGATCGATCGAGGTGACCTCGAGCACGAAGCAGACGCAGCTGTTCGCCGCTGAGCCCCGTCCCTGACAGAGAATGCCGCGGCGGCGCGCCTCGCGGACGATGGCGTAGACGGTGAGGAAGTAGGGAGCGTAGCCGAGCTCGCCGATGAGCCGCAGCTCGTGCGTTATCTGATCGGCGTAGGCAGTCGGCACCGCGCCTTCGAACATGCGGGCGACTGCCTCGTTCGCCAGCTTCTCGAGCGCCCCCTGGGCGGTCAGTCCCTCGACCAGCCGCTCATGCGGATACTGGTAGGCGAGTTCGCCGAGATCGAAGGTGCAGGCGCGGGCGATGTCGACGCTGGCCCGCAGCGCGTCGGGATAAGCCCTGAACCGCCGCACCATCTCGGCCGGCGGCTTCAGCGCGCGGTCGGCGTTGACCTCGCGCCGGTAGCCCAGCTCGTCGACGGTGCACTTCTCGCGCACCGCCGTCACCACGTCCTGGAGCAGGCGAACCTCGGGCGCGTGGTAGAGCACGTCGCCGGTCACGACGGCGCGGACGCTTGCCTCGCCTGCTTGCCGGGCGAGGGCGTCGATGCGAACCGCGTCGTTCGGTCTTCGCCGCTGGAACAGCGCCATGTAGCCGCGCCGGCCGAACACCGTCTTCAGGTCGGCGAGCGCGACACGGTTCTCGGCATCCGCCTCGTGCGGCAGCAGGATGGCGATCAGCCCCTCCGACCAGGGCTGGAGATCGTGCCAGTGGAGAAGGCACCCGCCCTTCCCTGCCCGCTTCTTGCCGACGGTGAGGAGCCGTGTGAGCCGCGACCAGGCGGGACGATCGGTCGGATAGAGGAGCAGCCGCCGGCCGCAGGAGAGATCGACCCGCGCGCCCGCAATCGAGCGCACGCCGGTCGCCTTCTGCGCCTCCCAGGCGCGGACCACGCCCGCGACGGTGCCGATGTCGCCAACGCCGAGCGCGGGGTAGCCGAGAAGCGCCGCCGCCGCGAACAACTCCTCCGCGCTCGATGCGCCGCGGAGCAGCGAGAAGTGGGTGAGCATTTGCAGCTCGACATAGTCGGTCATGCGAACACGCCGTGTATCCACCAGCTGAGATCGCCGGTCGTCTCCTCGACCGCATCGCCGCGGCGGAACACCCAGTAGCGACCGCCATGCTCGTCCTCGACGCGGTAGTAGTCCCGCACCGCCCAGACCTCGGCATCGCGGCGCCACCACTCGCCATGGATGCGCTCGGGCCCATCGCCGGCGACGATCGCGTGCGTCCGCCCCCGCCACTCGAAGCGACGCGGCGGCTGGTCGGGCAGCAGCGCGATCACCCGCGACAGCGGTTCCGGACGCGCGAACAGGCGGATGGGACGCTGCCAGTCGGGCCATGTTCCGGGCACCATCACCGGGTCGGAGCGGGTGACGGCCCGTTCCGGCACATGGCTGTCGACGGGAGCGTTCCGGTAGACCGAGCGCGCGCCGATCCGCCCGGCGACGACGTCGACCAGCCGGGCGGGATCGCGCACGAGCGTGTCGCCGGCGAGGACCGCGCCGAGGTCGACCGCATCGAGCGGCTCGGTATGCGGCGCGATCAGCCGGAACTGCTCCAGTCCCATGCCAGGATCGATCCGCTCGATGCGCAGCTTCATGAGACGAAGGAGGTGTGAGATCTCGCGCGTCGGCCGGGACGTTCCGATCGCCACCACCTGCTCGCCACCGTCGACGCGCAGCCCGACGAGGCGCAGCGACCGGGCGCCGAGACCCCGCCGCTGCAGGACCTCTGCGAGATCACCGAGGAGGTCTGCCATGACCTGCTCGATGGCCTCCGCCGTGCCGATCGGTTCGAGCAGCCGCCGTTCGGCCATCGGCACCTCCGGGTCGTCGCGCGGTGTGATCGGCTCGGCCACCGCGCCGAGCGCCTGATCCAGCCGCTTAATTGCGGCAAGCCCCAGACGGCGTGCCAGCGGCCCGCGTGCGACCGGCAGCAGGTCCGCGATCCGCTCGAAGCCGAACTTGCGCGCGGCTTCTAGCGGAGAGGGCGGGAGCCGCAGCGCGGCGACCGGCAGAGGCGCGATCGCGGCGGCCGTGTCCCCTGCCTCGACGCGGATCAGGTCTGCCCGCCCGTATCGCGCCAGTGCATGGGCGGCGCCCGGCGTGTCCGCGACCGCGACTCGTCCAGTGAAGCCTGCGCGACGGCACAAGGCGAGCAGCCGCCGACAGAAGCGCTCCTCGCCGCCGTGCAGGTGATCGCAGCCGGCGAGGTCGAGTAAGAGGCCGTCGTTCGGCGACACGGCGGCGATCGGCGACCATCGCCGCACAGCGAGCAGCGCCAGCCGGTCGAGCAGCGCGGCGTCCGCGGCGGGCTCCGCGGGGCGGACGTCGAGATCGGACACGAGTGCGCGCGCGTGGGTAACGGCCATGCCGACGTGGATGCCGAGACCGACCGCTGCTGGGCAGGCGGCAACCACCTCCTCGCGTCGACCGACCTTGTCGATCAGCGCGAGCGGCGCATGCGCGACGTCTGGAACCAGGGTCGTAGCCACGGTCCGGGGCAACGCTAAGCGTCCCTTGAACGGATGGTCGGCTGCTTCGGAACGCCGCCCCAGCTCGCGCATAGGCGGCCGCGCATGCGCTGGCAGCGCCGCGATATCGCCTTGCACGTTCACGCGTGTCGGCATGCTTCGTGCCCAGCGCGCGCCCGGCCGCCAGTTGCCGCCGCGCGGGACGGAGCAGGCACCGGGATCGTCGTCGACGGGGATTTCGAGCGGCGGGCGGTCAGGCTGCCGCGACGCGGACCGTTCCTGCCGTCTCAGCCGCTCGATGGCCAAGTGCGGCAGGAACAGCGAGACGACCCGTCCCATCGCTGCCCTCCACGATCAGAGAAAAAGGTTCGCCCCCGCGCTGACGGGCGAGTTCGACGAGCCAGCGCGACCGTCCGACGCCCGCGACGCCGAACCGTGCCGACGGTGCGCTGCCGACCCGCCAGCGCGTCCACGCCGCGGACGGCTCGTCGAGCGGATCACGCTCGCGCGACCGCCGGCGTCGGAGCAGCAGCACCGGCATGTCGGCATCCGCCGCCACGAGCTGCAGCCGCCTGGTGGCGACCATCGACACCTTGCCGACCTCCGCGACGATCGCCGAGGGCGTGCCATCGCGAACCGCATCCTCGACGACGGCGAGCAGCGCCGCATCGTCATGGGGCTGCGCGTGGATCACGTTTGCCGCCGGCAGTCCTGCCTGAGCGAGTCCGGGCGCATACAGATCGGTGCGGCAGCTCGCCCACAGCACCGGTCCGCCCAGCGCCGCCGCCTCTCGCGCGGCAATACCGGCCAGGAAGAGCGTCGCCGCCGCCTCGTCGGCCAGCGAAGCGCTGAGCGCCGCCGCCTCGTGCAACGCACCTGCCCGAAGCCCTCCTCCCCCGAGTCGCCGATCGAGTTGCTCGATGCCGAACGGCAGGATGCGATGGTCGGTGACCGGCGTCGCGATCGTCCGCAGCTGAGCTATGGTCGCGGGTAGATGTTGGATAGCAGCAGGCATGGGAATTTAAACTCGGGTTGTTCCCTTTATGTTCCAGCGTTGAGTCCGATTGGTCAAGTCGTAAACGGGCTCTGGCGCAGCGAACCGTCGCTGAAGTTTGCCGATGTGTCCGAGCGGAGCGGACGGTTACAGCGGAGCGTGAATTAGGCGGTTGCCTGTCGCTTCAATCCCGCATTTGCATCGTCGGATCGCTTGCGAGCCGCAGGCGTGCTCGCCAGGCATCGTTCCAGTCGTCTTGGTTTTCCGGCACCCGGCTGACGAGTTCGCGACCGTTCGCGGTCAGGTGTTCACGCGCTTTCTCCAATAGTCGCTCCGCGGCTCGGCCTCGATCACCATAGACGATGACACGCCGTACCTTCTCAGGGATTGCAACGAAGGCAAGCCGCTCGACGCCGCCGAGCGCCCATGTCGGTGTACCGAACCAAGCCATCGCCGAGAGCGCGTCCTCGACACCCTCCGCGAGACCGAGTTCATCCGTCGCCGGAGCCAGTCGGATCGCAGCTACCCCGAGCAGACCCAAGGCGGCCTTTGGCTTGGGGATCGGCTTCTGGAGCACGTTCGTCGGGTGGAGAAAGGTTCGCTGTACGGCGACGATGCCGACATCGTTTTCGACAGCCGCGATAAGCGCCGGCATGACCCGCCTGGCGCTGCCAGCGCCCAAAATGGTTTCCGAGTTGAAGCGCAAGGCCCTCGAAAAGGGCGGCGAAAGCCCCCGAGCGATAAGGTACTCCTCGGCAAGCGTGCCGGCGATCGGTCTGCTTGCCCGCCACAGGCGAACAGCCAACGCCCCCATGTCACGCTTGGGCGTGTCTGTCGGCATCACCACGGCGCTGCGATCGTGAAGCCGATTGCGCTGAAGGGCCTTCATGACCTCGACGGGCGTACAGCCAGCGAAACAGTGGAAGAGGATCGCCGTATCGCCGAGCCGGACGGAGAGGCTCGGTGTTGAATCATCATGTGCGGGACAGCGGCACTCGCCGCGCGTACCGTGCCACACCCCGCCGAGCTGCTCGACGATGGCCTGAGCGCGAGACGAGGCATCAAGCGGAAGTCGCGCCATCGCCATTGTTCCGTGGGTTTGATGGAAATCGAGCAATGGAGCCTCCGGACAGTACCAAATATCCGGACGGCAACCTCGCCTCTCCTGCCGAGCGCAGGCTGACGAGACGCGAGGAAACAAGCTGGTCGCTGGTGCCCTGCGGAAGAACGAGGGCGCCGTTGCGGTCCGCCCTCCCACGTCTCCACTGGTTGGAACACAATCTACTCGAAAGCACGAACGGGCAGTGCGCGCATTTCGGAGGCGGCCACAGTCGAGCCGACGTTAGGTGTAGCGGCCGGTAAAAAGGTCGCCCAGCGCACGCCGACGAAAGGCATTCCACCATCGACGTCGACGATGTTCCGGAGCGTCGTGGATCATATGGCACCGGGGGCACAGCGCAGCGAGGTTGCGCCATCGCGGTCCGCTGAACGTCGGGTCGTGGTTGAGGTGAGCGGTAGCGAGATAGACAGGTCTGCGGGTCATGCGGATCGCATCGAGCGAAACGAACGAGGGTGGCTGTCGAAGCCGCCGGCCGGTACCGTCGCGCCAGGCGCGGATCTCGGCGTCCCACCACACCCCTGCCGTACCAGCTAGCTGCGCGACCCGCCGGCCATGAGGTCGCTGGCAGTGCTCGCAGCGGCCGCCCGCACGCTTGAAGCGGACGATCCTGCTGATTTCGGGCCAATCGATCGGATACAGCCAGCGATGTTCCGGACGGATCGGCATGAGGAGACTCTGATTCATCCGACATCGGAACGAAAGGAGAAAATTGCCTGTACGATGAAGATGAGATCATTATTCGGCTGTCCGCAACAGATGCGGGCTTCACGCCGGTCCGGGAGAGCGCGCCGCTGAAGCGGGCGATTTGGTCCGCCAGAACGGCATGCCGCCGCGAGAGCGGGGAGGAGGTGCCTCTACAGTTCCGAAAGCCGCTCACCGTCATGATCAACTCTCCTCGCCATCGCTCTTCGAGAGCACCGAAAACGTGTCGGCGATCAGCTCGGTGCGGTACGCGACGTCACTGGCTTCACCATGGCTGCGCTCCCGGACGCGACCGGTGACGTGTACCAAATCCCCTTTCGCTGCGGCTTCGATCTGCTGCGTCACGTTCGAGAAGCAGACGACACTGTTCCAATAGGTGTCCTTCTTCCAATCGTCTCCATCTCGACGATTGTAGTTGGCGGCGACGCTGACATAGGTCACCCGCTCGCGGGTCGTGATTTTTCCGATCCTCCCGATGATACGGAATTCGGCGATATTCTGTGGCATCGTTCACTCCTTTTTCTGGAAGTCCAAATTGTCGGCAGATGCGCCGCGTGACGAATCCGATAGGGTTTCGTCGGAGTGAAATTGGTACCGCGCCACGTTTTCGCGCGTCGCATAGATGGCATAGGCCTGCGTCCAGTCGCGGCTTATCGCCTGCTGCGCGATCCGCAGCGGTAGGCGGTGTTCGCACACCAATCGCCACAAGACGTAGGCAAGCTTGTTCTTGTCGGCGGCATTGGCCCGCCCCCGGCGGGGCTGAAGCCAGAGATTGCGCCTGTCGAACGGCGCGCCGCCGATGGAGATCGGGATCAGATGGTCGAGTTCGTAGTCGGCCATGCGCTGCCCGGGATATTGCAGATTCATCAGACGCCGCTTGAACGGCGCAGAGATCTCGAGCGCTGGCCGGGCCCTGCCAGCATAGCCAGGCCGACAGATCGTCGTATCAATCGTCGCCTGTGTAATAGCGGGATCGATTGCTCCCGGTGTCTGCGGCGGCGGGAGGATGTTGCCGTGGTTCGGCTGCAAAATGGGGTCGCGAAATGCTGCAGCGAGGCCAATTACCGCGGCGCAGAACCGAGCGTCGCTCGCGCTTGGGCAGGATTGGCCATCCTGACCTGTCGCAACGCTCCGAAAGGCTGATGATCCATGCCAGTGTGCGACCGCCACGATGAAGAAAAGCCCGCCGAATAGCGCACGGAACCTCATCTGCGATTTTCCGGTATGGTCACCTCGAACTCACAGAACTTGGCTCGCACGGTCTCGACCTCGTCATGACGTGTCGTCGTCGGCTTTGAAGCGGGATCGCCTTCATCTGATTATTGAGCGGCATAGAATGGCGAAACGGCCTAGGACAAGGCAAGACTTCATTTGCTCCAGATTTCCCTTAATTTCATTCCAAGATAGACGTTGTTGCAACGTCCGCCATTACTTAAGCTGTTAATATGGATGCCATTTAGTTTATTGGCTATCCGTTCCGAGTGGTCAATGGCGGGACATCATCAGTGCTTCCGGCGAGTATTGTAGCAAAGGCGGTACAACTCTGTGCGATGGGGCTAAACGCAGCCGGAGCACCGGGGCCGTTTGCGATCGGAGTTCGTACGGGTGCGGTCCTTACCCGGGTGCCCGCCAACCAAGCCGAGGCGGAGGCAACGATCCGCGACCTGCTCGCGCTCGGCGCTGACTTCGAGGCTGGTCCGCTTCGCATTAACGGTCGGGATTTCTCGACCTTCAAGATCACGCCGGCATCGGTTTTCGACCCGTGCGCGCTGGCGCACACCGGCGAAGCGAGTGATCGCATCGTCGATAACGGCGGCGCCGAGGTCTCGAGCGTCAGCGCTTTGCTGCGTCGGACCTTCGATGCCCGCATCACCAACACGATCCGGCCCATGAACGCGAGCTACGGTGCTCGCTACAGTTGGCACAAGTTCGGCCAAGCGATCGACTTCGTGCCTGCGGCCGGCGTCGGCTCGATCACCCGTGCGCAGCTCAGGTCAGTGATGGAAGCGAGCGGCTTCCAGGTCATCGAACTCCTTGGCCCAGGCGACCGCGGCCATTCAAACCACTGGCACCTCGCATTCGCTCGCTCGGGGCAGGTCATCGATCAGCCTCGCCGGGTAGAGGACGATGAGGAGTGGATGATCAATGTCGCCGGTGCCGGCCCCGGTGCCGCTCGCGTGCTCCAGGAGGGCGCGGCACCAGCTCTTACGGCAGGGCTGGGCCTTCAGACCTCTGCGACGGCGCCTCCGCAGTGGGACGTCTTCGCAGCGGCCGAATGGCGCGCAAACCAACGAGGTGGTTCATGATCCGACAGGCTTCGAGGAAGCTTGCAGGAGTGGCGGGCGCTCTCGAGTTCCCGATCGCAGGCGTGTTGGCACTCGCGATTCCGCAGCCTGCGTACGCATCGGATTGGGGATGCCAGGTGATCCTGTGTCTCGCTACGCCGGGATCGCCCACAACCTATGCCGCGTGCGTGCCTCCGATCACGAAGTTATGGAACGTCCTTGCCCTGGGCGGCTCGTTCCCGACCTGCACCGGCGTTGGCATCCGCACGAGGTCGGTCAGGCACGGCTATGACCTGACGATCACGCAAGCAGATGGCTCGGCGTCACGCTACGCGCTCGACACGCGGACCCAGACGGTGCTCCCACAGTGATCTACGACGTGCCCGCCATCGTCGCGTTGGCGAAAGCGTGCGCACCGGCGATCGCAACTGAGGCGGTCGTTCCCCTCGTCCTGACGGAAAGCGGCGGCGATCCTCTGCAGATCAATGTTAACAAGGGTCCGCGGGTCCGTGCTCGGTCGAGCACGGAGGGCGCAGCCATCGTGCGGCGCTACATGGCGGCCGGATATACCGTCGACATCGGCCTTGCGCAGATCAACTCGGCCAATCTCTCTCGTCTAGGTGTGACGGTCGAGCAGGCGTTCGAGCCGTGCACCAACATCAGTCTCGCTTCCAGCGTCCTACAAGCCAACTTCGACGCTGCGAGCCGCTACTATGACGGGCTCGACGCAATCTCAGCCACCTACTCGCTCTACAACACGGGCACGATGACGCGCGGGATGCGGAACGGTTACGTGGGCCGCGTCTGGTCCCGGGCCCTTTCATTGGGGTCGATCCCGGCGGCCCCTGCCTTGCCGGTTGCACCGCTGCGGATTGCTACGACGACCGTGGCTGCAAAGCCTATGTCCCGGTCCGACGACTGGGTCGTGGGTCAGGTCGACGCGAACGAGATCGAGGTGTTCAAGTGAGCACCGAGAACAGCGTCTCGCGCGGGCAGCCCGAGGTCGAGCAGCAACGCCCGTCGACCGAGTTCGCAATCCCTCCCGACATCGCGGATCGCTACGAAGTCCGCGCTGTCGACGCGCCGGAGGGCCAGCAGCGCTTCGGTCTCTTCCGGCCCGGGCAACGCGACGCACCATTCATCGAGATCGCCGATGGGGGCAAGGCCAGCCGGATCGTCGCGCGCGCCGAGGATGCGGAGACGATCCAGGCGTTGGTCAAGATCGCGCAGTTCAACGGTTGGGACCGGATCGACGTCGATGGCTCGCCGAATTTTCGAAAGGCGGTCTGGGCGGCGGCTACCCGATCCGGCCTCGAGGTCAACGGATACGAGCCGTCGTTCATCGAGCAGGAGAAGTCCGCGACTGCTCGTCGGGAGGACATCGCGAGACGCGATCTGACGCCTGCGACGCCGGCGCCCGATGAGATGAAGCGATCACCCGGTACGGCCGTGCAAGCGGTGACTCCCCTTGCAGAGGTTACTGAGAAGAAAGGGACCCCTTCGGAGGACGTCGGCTTGGCAGATGCCGACAGCCGGCTTTTGCTCAAGATCAGCGCGCTCACTGCGGATCGAACGGCCCTCCACGACGCCTTACCGGGTGCGACCAACGCCCTCGTCCGTGAGGTGCAGCACGAGCGGATCGACGAGAATGGAAGTGCACTGGGCGTCGCGCTCGACCGCGCCTTGGCAAGCCCGGCGGTAGTGGAGGCGTTCGGACGGGCCGGCTACGAACCCGAGGCGCTGCGGGAACTGGGGCGGGCGGAGAAGTGGGATACGGAGGTCGCGACCGCGGTCTCTCTCGCGCGCTCCGGCTCTCGTCGCGACACATTGACGCGCGACACGGACGCGCCCCCGACGGGGATCGCCACGCTTGTCGCCGATAGGGGCCACGCAGAGAAGCCCGACAGGCCCACCCCGTCGGATGATCGGCTTCAACCCGAGCAGCCCGGGACGGCTACCGACCCGGACGCAAGCTCGGCGGTGCTGCGCCGACGCGAGGGCGACGAACTCGCCGAACTCTTCCTGCACGGGACGGAAGGAAGCGCCGGAACCGACCCCCGCCTTGCCGGTGCGATGCAGGCACAGCGCGTGATGGAGCAGCATATCGGCAAGGTGTTCGAGGGTGACGCGATGAGCATGGCCTCCGCGAACCTGGAAAGCCGGCACATGATCTCAGACGCGCTGCGGCGCGGCCTCGATGTCTCCGTGCGTGAGCCAACACACGTTCGGCAGATCGAGCCGATCCAGACCCGTCCCGATCTTGAGCGATAGACCATGGAGGTTCGTATGCATTTCACACCGACGGCCGGCAGGATGATGTCGGATCAGCGTGCTCGCCAGCTAGTCGGCATCGCCGGCATGTTGGCGCTCGTCGCGATCGCGCAACCCGCGCTCGCACAGAGCAGCGGGACAGCTATTCAGAGTGGCCTCAACACCATCAAGGACTGGATGGTGACGATCGCGTCGGTTGTCGGGGTGATCGCCGTCATGGCCGTCGGCTATGCCAAGCTGACCGGCCGAATGGATTGGGGCCGCGCCGTCACGGTGCTGATCGGTATCGGCATCATCTTTTCGGCGACGACGATCGTCGGCTGGATGAGCACGGGTGGCTGAGGCCGAGAAGCTTGCAGAAGACAAGGTCTTCCTGGCGATGACCAGACCGTCCGTTTTCATGGGGCTTCCGCTCGAAGCCGTCCTGCCGATCATCATGATCTGCATGGTTCTCTGGGGAATCATGCACAATCCCTTCTACCCGCTGGCGCTGTTCGGCGCTCTGTACTTCCCGGCGCGAATGGTCGTTCACTACGACTACAATGCTTTCCGGTTATGGGGCTTATGGTTTCAGACGGTCTTTGTATCGCGAAACCGCAAGTTCTGGGGTGGTGGGAGTTACTCGCCCGTACGCCTCGGCAAGGGCGTGAAGCGGAAGCGGTTCGGCAATGACTGACCCCGCGCTGAAGCATAAGGCGATTGCGCTCAGGGAAGCCGATGACATCAAATTCATCCCCTATACGCGGCACATCGATGACACGCTGGTCGCACTGGAGGACGGGTCGCTCATGCGAATGTACCGTGTCGAGGGACGGCCGTTCGAAACCAGCGACACCACCGACCTCAATACCTGGCACAACAAGCTGAACATCGCGTGGCGGTCGATCGGGGACGACCGCGTGGCATTGTGGACGCATCTCGTCCGCACCGAGACGGATCCGAACCTCGGCGGTGACTTTCACTCCGACTTCGCGCGGACGCTTCAGAACCATTATGCGGACAAGCTGCGGGAGACGGTCCTCTACCATAACGAATTCTACGTCACGATCATCGTGCGCCCGTCGAACATGGCCGGCGATCAGGTAACGCGGTGGTTCGGCGCGCGCCGCCCGAGTGGCGAGACCGACGACCGAGCCATGGCCATCATGGCGGACAAGTGCCGAGATTTCGAATCGCTCCTGGTCGACGCTGCTCCCGACCGGCTGTCGCTGTACGAGCACGACGGCATCCTGTTCTCGAAGCCGATGGAAGTGCTGCACTTTATCCTTACCGGCGACCGTGTCCGCATCCCGCTCGTGGACGGACGTCTCGGGCAGGCTCTCTACCAGTCGCGGATAGTCTTCGGGCGCGAAGCGGCCGAGATCCGCCTTCCTCACAAATCGCAATTCGTCGGCATGTTCGGGGTGCGCGAGTACGTTGCCAGCACGCGACCCGGGCAGTTCAACAGCCTGCTCAAGCTCGACTTCCCGTTCGTGCTGACTCAGAGCTTCGCACCGCTCGTGAAGTCTGTCGCCAGCGAACGCTTCTCGAAAAAATACCGGCAGATGACGTCCTCGGACGATGCCGGAGTCAGTCAGGCGCTGGAACTGCTCGATGGGCAGGACGAGCTGATGGCGAACCGCTTCGTCATGGGGGAACACCATCTTTCGATCTCGGTCATCGACGACGATCCGAAGCGTCTCCTCGATCACCTCTCCATCGCCCGATCGGCCGCTGCGGACACGGGCATGGTGATGGCGCGCGAAGACGTCGCGCTGGAGGCAGCCTTTTGGGCGCAGCTTCCGGGCAACTTTCGGATGCGGGCACGGCCGGCCGTTCTCAACAGCCGCAATTTCGCGGCGCTCAGCCCTTTTTATACGTTTCCCGCTCTACGGAAGAACGGCAACCACTGGGGCGATGCAGTCACGCTGCTCAAGACGCGCGCAGGCTCGTCCTTCTGGTTCAACTTCCACCGTGCCGACATCGGACACACGCTCATCATCGGACCGACCGGGGGCGGAAAGACCGTTCTCCAGAACTTCCTTCAGGCGCAACTCGAGAAGACCGGCGCCAAGCAGGTCTTCTTCGACAAGGACCGCGGCGCCGAGATCTTCGTCAGGGCTTGCGGTGGCACCTATCTGACGCTTCGCAACGGGCAACCGACCGGGTTCGCGCCGCTAAAGGGGCTCGCCCCGAACGCCTACAATATCGCCTTTCTTCGCCAGTTCATCCGAGTGCTCGTGCGGCGCGAGAGCCGACCTCTTTCCGTGTCAGAAGAACGCCTGATCGACGAAGGCATCGATGCGGTGATGCGTCTGCCAGCACACGCCCGTTCATTCGGCGCATTGCGTGAGATGCTCGGCTACGCCGACGCCGAAGGCATCGGAGCGCGTCTCGAACGGTGGTGCCAGGGCGGCGCGCTGGGCTGGGCCTTCGACGGACCGGAGGACGAGGTCTCGATGGCGGCGCGGTTCGTCGGCTTCGACATGACCCAGTTCCTCGAGAACCCGGAAATCCGCACACCGGCGATGCTGTATCTCTTCCACCGCGTGGACGAGCTGCTCGACGGCCAGCGGGTCGTGGTCGACATCGACGAGTTCTGGAAGGCGCTTCAGGACGACGCCTTCCGGGCCTTTGCACAGGATGGGCTGAAAACCTTCCGTAAGCGAAACGCCTTCATGGTGTTTGGCACCCAGTCGCCGGCCGATGCACTGCGCTCCCCGATCGCGCATTCGATCATCGAGCAGACCGCCACCAAGATCCTCCTCCCCAACGCCGACGCGAAGCGGTCGGATTATTGCGATGGCCTGGGGCTCACCGACGCGGAGTATCGGCTGATCCGCGACGATCTGACCCCGGAAAGCCGCTGCTTTCTCGTCAAACAGGGCCAGACATCGATCGTCGCCAAGCTCGACCTCGGCGGAATGCCCAATGAGCTCAAGGTCCTTTCCGGTCGTGAGGAGACGCTCGTTGCGATGGAAGAAGCCATCGCCATCGCTGGCAGCCATCCGACGGCGTGGCTGCCCGCCTTCTATGCCAACCAGCGGAGAAGCTGACATGACATTCAAATATACCCTCATGATGGCCGCGGCTTCGATCGCTGCTTTCGCCTCGCCGGCTGCCGCGCAGGGCATCCCGGTGTTTGACTCCTCCAGCTATCTGCAAGCGCTCGCGACCGTCCAGCATACCGCCACCATGATCCAACAGGGAGAGCAGCAAATCCGGACCGCAACGACTGCGCTCAACTCGCTACAGAAGCTGACCGACATCAACCGCGTGGCAACGTCCCTGCTTCAACCGCAGATCAGGAACATCCTTCCCGACGAGACCATCGACGCCGCGACCCTCCTGGGTGGCGACCTGACCCGCATAGGATCGCTCGGGACCGTCGCAGCCAACATCCAGTCGCGTTACGGGCTAACGCCGACGGGCTCGTCGGATGCGGACGCCGCCTATAGCCAGGCGCTGCGGGACTCTACCGGTCCGGCTGCGGCGACCGCCGCGTTCGGCGAGAATACCCTACGCGTCGCGCAGACGCGGATGCAAGGGATCGATCAGCTTCGTGCGCAGCTCGATAGCGCGAGAGACCCCAAAGACGTGCTGGATCTGCAAGCCCGGCTTCAGGCCGAACAGGCACAGCTCCAGAACGACCTGATCAAGATGCAGGCGATGCAGATGGCCCAGGCCAGTGAGGCAAGCATGGCCGCCAGCGCCGCTCAAGTGTCGGCCGGCCGCAATGAATCCGCCTTCTTTCAAGCCAACACCATCCGGAGATGACGATGCGCAAGCTGATGACCTTAGGCGTGCTCATCATGATGTGCGGCTGCCAGAGAGAGGTTGCGGTCCCGACTGCACAGCAGCTGATCGCCGACCGGGCACTCCTCAGCGAGTGGCAGGGGAAGTGCGACACCGGCGAATTTAGCCAGCTCGCGCCTGCGGAGAAGAGCGATCGCTGCTCGACCACGCAGGAGGCGACGATCTCATTCGCGCAGTTGAGCGCGGGCAAGAAGGAGTCGGACTTCTTCAAGGCGAACACTGTTCGGAAGTGACGTCATTTTCCGTCGTCTAAGCACCTCCAAGGGCTCGAGATCCAAGCATGGCCGCTGCGCCCAACATCATGACGCTGTTCACGACGATGTATGGCTATGTCGAGACGGCGATTGCGGGCGCTGTAGCGACCTTCGGGTCGGGACTCGTCAGCTTCGTGGCGGCGCCGCTTGCCCTTGCCGCGACCATCTACTTTCTGCTTCTCGGCTTTGCGGTCCTTCGTGGCGCGATCCAGGCGCCACTTCGCGAACTCGTGTTCCAGGCGGGCAAGGTCGGGTTCGCGCTCGCCGCGGCCAGTGCGGTTGGCTACACGACCTTCGTCGTCAACGTGGCCACCAATCTGCCAAGCGAGATCATCGCTGCAGGGTCCGGCACACCGGTGACCAACCCGGGCACCACCTTCGACACCTACGTGTCCGACACGGGCAAACTGGGCCAGCGGATGGTGGATGCGAACACCAAGGTCCAGGCGCAGGCATCCCGCGGGATTACCGATTTCCGTACTCCGCTTATCCAGCTGACCTGCTCGCTCATCACCTATCTCTGCATTGCCATCCTGTACGTTTTCGCCTTCCTTTCCGCGTCCGTCGGGTTCTGCATCGTCATCTTCGCCAAGCTGGCGGTATCGATCTGCGTCGCGCTCGCGCCGCTCGCGCTCGCATGCCTGCTGTTCAATTCGTCGAGATGGCTGTTCGACGGCTGGCTCAAGCAGACGGTCAACTACATTCTGCTGATGGTCGTCATGGCGATCATGACCAAGTTCATCACCGGCCTGCAGGAGGCAGCGATGGACGGCATCCTCGGCTCGATCGGGGACGGTACTGCCTTCGTGACGATGGAGAACACCTATCTGACACTGAGCGCGGGCGTGATGGTGGTCGCCACCATCTCCTGCGCAGCGATCTACATCGTCGGGACGATCTTCTTCTTCCAGTCGCCTTCGATTTCCGGGGGTATCGCGGGTGGCGCTGCTTCGGGTGGCCACGGCTTCTTGATGACGGGTGCGAACATGCTGACGAACCGTCTGATGTTCCGGCGCGCGGTACAGGCGCGCCCGCCTGCTGCAGCGGAGACACGGGCCGGTGGGTCGATCAGCCGAGGGACTTAGCGATTCTCGCGGGCACAATCTCAACCATGCGCGCGGCGCGGATCACACGAACGGAGATCATATGAAAACATTGACGATGGTCGCGTTCGGATCGCTCGCGCTCGCCGGCTGTGCCGGAACCCGGATCAGCAAGCCCGTCGTGTGCGACGGCAAGCACCGGCGCCCGGCGAACCTGTATGGCACGATCCTCCCGACGCTCCCTGTCCCGCTCCCAGCATCGCAGGGCGGTAACCGATCAATGGCCGCACCCGAACGGGCGCGGGCTCCGGACGTGGTACCGGCACCGTCCTCCGTGCCGTCGCCGTCATCGGTTGATCCGGGATCGGGCTCGGCGGTGGTGCCCACGCCGAGCTTGAACCGCCGCTCGATACAGCCGGCACCGCAAACGTCGCAGGTGGAAAGCGAGCTGTCCTACTCATGCTGATGAAGGAATTGCGGCGATGGCGCGCGTGAAAGCCGAGGACAAGGCGACGTACCTCGAGACGGCAAGGACGTGGGAGTACGATCGGATGCGTGACGCTATCCAGTCGAAGCGACTTGCCTGGATCGTGGCGGGCGGGGCCTGCGCGCTCGCCGTCGCCTCGGTTGCTGCCGTCGCGATGCTCACGCCGCTGAAGACAGTACAACCCTACGTCATACGGGTAGACAAGACCTCGGGCGAGACGGAGATCGTGACGGCCCTCAAGGGCCCGCAGCCGCGCACCTACGACGATGCCGTCAATCGGTACTTCATCTCGCAATATGTTCGGTTGCGCGAAGGCTGGCTGAACGATGCCGCCCGCGAGAACGCCTACGCCGTCATGCTGATGAGCGATCAGGCCGAAGCGAGCCGGTATCTTGGCAACGTGCAGTCAAGCAACAGGAACGCCCCGTCCAACATCTACGGCGGGAAGGGCTTCGTCTCGATCGCCATCAGGACGATCAGCTTCCTGAGCCCGACCGTCGCGCAGGTCCGCTTCACGAAGATCATCACCTTCGGACAGAGCGCTCCAGTTGCGCAGAACTGGAATGCGATTCTGACCTTCAGATATACTACGGCCCCAGAGCACGAGAAAGACCGCAACCTCAATCCGCTCGGCTTCCAGGTCGTCAACTACCGCTCGGACCCGGAGGCCTGACATGATCGACCCAACTACCCATCCGGCGACCGACCAGACTATCGCTCCAGTCTCTTTGCCCGAACTGCGCAAGCGGCTGGCGGCGCGATTGTCGCCGCCTGCCACAAAGCTTTCTCTGACCAAACGCGGCTCGCAGAGCCGAGTCTGGCGCGGCGTAGGTGCAATCTGGCGCCGCCTCGTGCTCTTCTCGACCCTTGGTGCCGTCTCCGCGGCACTGGCCCCCTGCCCCGCGCGGGCGACCGAGGTGCCGAAGCCAGGATCGAAAGATGCCCGGGTCCGCAATATCAACTACGATCCCGACCAAGTAGTCTCGGTCCAAGGCAGCTTCCGTCACGCCATCCAGATACAGTTCGGCCCCGGCGAGACGATCACCCAAGCCGCACTCGGCGACACGATTTCATGGCAGATCGCGCCTGTCGGCAACATCATCTTCCTCAAGCCGCGTGAGAGAGCCGGTCCGACGAACCTCATCGTCGTCACCAATGCCGAAGGATCGCCGCGGACCTATGCCCGCATGACCGGTGTCAGCGTCGATGGGAACTTCGAGATGCCGGACAATCCGATCCGCGGCACGATAACGCTGCAAGCGTATGTTGATGCTCTTTGTTAGAAGCTTTGAGCCTGCCAAGCTGACGGCGAACGAGCAGCTGCCAGCCGGTGTGGGCAAGCGCTTTTCCGACTCGATCCGGTACGCGTTGCGATAAACTGGCCGGTTTTATCCCGGCGAGCCCATCCGCATCGAGCGAAAGCCTGAAAGTCCACGCAAGGCATGTCTGCGGCGCTCGAGGCAAGCTGGAGGAAACGTCGGCTGCTTCCCGGCGCTGATACGGCGCTTTTGCTCGTGCCCGTGACCCCAGCCGGCGCGCCGAGGTGGCATCATCGACGGCTGACGGCCGACAGGACGTCTAACAAGGCATCCTGGATTCTCGGTGGTGCCGTCACCTTACGCCTGGCGCAACAAACGATCCGATTGGGAGCGTGCGGTTACCTGCGTTCGTTGTAACCGCTTGCTCCGTGGCTGGGGTGGCGCCGTGCGGCGTCTTCCCCCTCCCCTGCCCCTCGATATTGGGCAGATGGATCAAGCCACCAACGTTCCCTACTTCTTCTTGGCGCGCGCGGCCTCGGCTTCCTCTGCAAGATCGAGCAGCAGGCGCATGGCCTCGCCCTTCTTCATGCGATGCCGATAGGCAAAATCGTCATAACGTTCCCGGTCTTCCGGCGTGGTCCGGATATGGAAGTTAGCGGTGTAGACCGCCTCGCGCGCGGGAGCGGTCGGACGCTTGTTTGGCGCTTCTACAGGTTCCGACTTGAAGCCCAGCTTCTCCCCCCCTGCCCTCGCCGCAGCACGCTGCTGCGGTGTCGGCACAGGGATGTCGTCGTCCTCATCAAGTGAGAAGCTTGCGAGCCCGGGGCGGCCAGTGCCGGAGGTCATGCCGGAACCTTTTCATTCAGGAGGTTGAGAACGTCGAGCGTGAAAGCCGCGGCGTTCGAGCGAGCCGTGGTCAGCGAGCCGACATCGGTATTCTTCAGGCTGGCGAGCGTTCCCCCGAGGCTGAAGAGCGCCCGAAAGGCGCCGCGATCGGCTAGAGCCGTGTTGATCACGGGAATGCCCGCTTCCTGAAGACCGACGATGATCTGCTTCAGGTCACGGGGCCAGAGACGATCGGATGCCTGTGTCTTGGCGAGTACCGCGGCGAACTTCAGCGGGGTCTCTCGGTGCTTCGAGACCTGACGCACGTTCTTGAACGCCCGAGCGGCCTCGTTCGAATCCAAGGCCGACCCTTGCATCGGGATCAGCGCGAGATGGGAGACGAGAAGAGCATTGGTGACGCGGCCGGACGCCCTGCCCTCCAGGTCGACAATCACGAACTTGGCCCGCTTGCGCGCTTCCGTGATCGTATCGATGATCGTCTCCTCGTCGACCTCCTCTATCACCTCGATGTTGTCGGGCTTGCCAGGTAGTGCCGCCCATTTCGAAAGTGGGAAGTTCGGATCGGCGTCGATCAGGATCACGTTCGCGTTTTGCGCAGCGAGCTCCGTAGCGAGCAGGAGCGCTGTCGTGGTTTTGCCCACGCCCCCCTTCGGTGACAACAGCGTGATAACCGGCATTAGAGTCTCCGATGGAGCGAGTGAGGCGTGATGAACCGTTGGGTTAATATTCTCCTCGGGGTTCGGCAAGTCACAACGGTTAGAGCTGGTACAGCGGTTCGGTGCGACGCAACGGTTACAAATCTCGGTGAGGTGCTTCGTGTGGAGCTGCTTGGTGACGGAGCAACGCAGCGTTCAGGGGCCACTGGCTTCGCTCGGCACTTCAATCGACAGCGCTTGTCGTCGCGGTCGACCAGCCACTATGCCGTCGCGCTCCCCGCGGGTCGCACGGTTCGCGCGGATCGCGCGGTTACATGTCTCCACATAGAAATAGCCTCGTAGTCCTCCACCCCCTAATCAAGTCGTGCACGGACCATTCTAGGCAACGCCGCTGGGAGCGCTGCAAAACCTTGCTGCCCTGCCACTCCGGCGGTTCGCGTAGTTACAGCGAATGCAACGGACGCAGCGGACGCAACGAACACCACGGACGCAACAAACGCAACGTACGCAACGGACGCAGCGAACGCAACGAACACAGCGAACGCAGCGGGCGCAGCGGGCGCAGCGGGTGCAGCGGGTGCAGCGGGTGCAGCGAACGCAACGAACACAGCGAACGCAGCGAACGCAGCGAACGCAGCGGGCGCAGCGGGCGCAGCGGGTGCAGCGAACACCGCAGTTACGACGCCCTCTGCGGTTACTGCGCTCACGACAGATACAGCGGTTCGCTTTCTCGACGGCAGCCGGAAGCAGCCCACCAATTGACCTCCATCGGCGCGGACGACCTCATACCTCCGGCGAATCCGCGTAACACCTGCGAGACAGCGGTTACACGTAACCAGCCCCTCGTGAATGTATCGGCTTTGAGAGACTGCCGCGGTTCAGTTCGTAAGGGTCGTGATCCACCCTATGTTCATCCGACGAGGGTGCGCTCGAAAGCCTGAGCGACGATCCCCGGGCTACTTGTGAGATGAGCAATACACAGCGGTTACATGTGAGACATCGGTTACGGCGGGTCGCGGGGAGCGAAGGGTTATGTTGGCCTAGTCGAACGTCCCCCTCGGGAGAGGCATTGATGCCTTATCGAGCCCGAACACCGCATGCGTGCAGAAAGAGCCGGCAATGTCGTCCGTCACCTCGAAGCCGCGCCCTAGCTCCACCCAGAGAGACCCGAGCAGCACGCATGCTCCCGGAACGGCCGCAGGGCAGGGGGCTATCTGCGGCGACTTCGGCGTCGATCGCTGCGATACCGACGGGTCGTGAAGGTGGTCGCGCAGCCGGACTGAGCATGGGAACCTCCATAGGATCGGTCTTGGACGGAGGGGGCGGGACGGATGGCCAGGTCCGGGGTCACAGGACCGCGTGGCTAACGCGGCTCCGGGCGCGGGGGTGCCGAATTACGGGTCAGGCAGCGAAGCGGACGGACGCGCAACTTGGGGGGACCGCGCATCCTTGACGCCGGCTTCGACCAGCCGTCAGACTGTCCGGGACCTGAGAACGCATAATCTCAATCTTGAAAGGGTAGGGGAGGAAGATGAGTACGCCGACCCCGACCGAACTGCGCGCGACACTGGTCACCTTGATTGCCGGCGCGACCGAGACCCGCACAAGCCGCTGGGACAAGCTAATCGGGGAGGTCGAAATCCTTCCGATCGTGTTCAATCCGCGCAGCAACTGGCGCGTCGCGGTGCGGGGCGAGGGTGATGATCGCGACGCGATCGAGAAGGCGGTCGAGTTGCTCCGCGGCCAGCACCCCTATGTGAGAGCGGAGTAAGCCCCGGCGGCTACCCGCCGGGGCGTCGAGCCTACCACTCGTCGGCGCACAGGATGGTGAGGACGCGCACGGTCTCGAACGGGTCAGCGGGGTTCTCGGAGCCACTCTCGAGGTTGCGGTCGTAATAGTCGATCTTCCACAGGCACGGCGTCCCCTCGAAATCGAACGCACCCATGTCGCGGTGTCCGTGCGGATCGATGCTCCGCTCGAAGGTCTCGTAGTCACGGACGGTGCGCAGCAGTTCGGCGCGCTTACGGAACCCCCGGAACAGCGCCACGTCGCCGATCAGGTTGGCGACCCCCGCCGTCATGACGATGCGGTTGTCTCCTGGGCTCGTGATGTTGGCACGCAGCCAGTCGTTCAGCCGGGCGATCTCGCCATGATCGATCGGTGCGCGCGCGGGCTGGGGTGTATCCTGGGCCATGATGGTCTCCTTGCCTTCGACCCCGCCGATCGGGGCCTTTCGACAGGCGACAGGACCGCCGGGGCATAGCGCGCCCATGCACCCGAAGGGTCGCAACGAGAGTGGAGAAGCCCGCCCGCGGGCTTGCCTGGGTGCGCGCCGCGGCGAGGACATCGGAGCCCGAAAGACACACCGGGCTCGGTGGGGGAGGGGGGACCGACCGAGGATCCTGGATGCTGGACGCCCGCCGCACCGTAGGACTATCGTGCCTCCCGTGGAGAACGGCGCCGACATCATTGCCCTGTGGCCTCACTGGATGGACAGTGCCGGCGCGATGCTGCGGTTGAACGCGCTGGTCCGGAGCCGTTGCGTGAAGTGCGGGACGCTTCTCCGCGTCGAGCTTGCCGATGTCGTGGCGCGACATGGGGCGGGGCACTCGCTCGTCGACCGACTGGAGCGCTGCCGGATGGTCGGCTGCCTCGGCTCGACGATCTACCTGGCCTCTAGAACCTATGGTGGCCACTGGACGACGCTGCTGCGCAATCCGGTCCTGATCGAGAGCCTGGCCGCGCTGCCTCCTTCGCAAACGGCGACGGGCTGATGTGCAATCGGTATCGCATCTCGGCGAAGCAGGCGGCCGTCCTGCGGGCGTGCGGGTTCGATGCCCCGTATGCGCCGGACGAGGAGTTCCCGCCGGCGCGAGAGATCTTCCCGACGGGGAAGAAGACCGCTCGACATGGTCCTGTCGTACGGCGAGCGGCGGGCGGAAACCGGCCGCTCGAGATCGTTCTGATGGAATGGGGTTTCCCGACGAAGATACCGAGCAAGCGAAACCCAGAGGTCAAGCTCGACAAGTACGTGACCAACGCGCGCAACCTGTCGTCGACTATGTGGACGCCGTCGCTCAAAACACCCGACCGACGCTGCATCGTGCCGTTCACGCATTTCGCGGAGCCGCATCCGGACGGCGGCAAGGGGGATGACAATCTACCCAAACAGATGTGGTTCTCGCTGCCGGATCAGCCGATCGGGTTCTTCGCCGGATTGTGGCGGCCGACCGAGCGCGGCGAGGCGTTCGCCTTCGGCACGACCGAACCTAACGAGACCGTGAAGCCCTGGCATCCCAAGGCGATGCCGGTGATCCTACATCCTCGCGATCTGCTCACTTGGCTTGACGGCAGTGCCCAAGAAGCGTCGGCACTGGTGCGGCCCTACGATGGGGCAATGCATCACCAGGACGAGACGCCGCGGGGAGACCTGATCGAGGTCGACGCGTGACAAGGCATCAGGGCGGGTTCGATGCCCGCCCTGATGCCACTAGGGCGACGAAAGGGGAGGGGGCCTTTCGGCCCCCGTGGAGATCAGGCGAAGGGGTCATACTCGTTGACGATCGTAAGCGAGCTGTCGTGGTCTTCGGCGGTGATGACCGCATATTGGGTACCGACGGCGATCACCATGGTGGCGACCATCAGGCTCCGGGCGAGGTTGAGGGCGTTCTTGCGGGCGATCCAGATGTCGTTGAACATGTTCGAGGCTCCTGTGAAGCCGGCGGGGTTCATCCCCGCTCGACAGGCGCCCGACAGGACGGGGAGGGGCCGCGATCACTTTCTTGCGGCACGCAAGAAAGCCGTAGCGAAGCGCCCGGACCCCTTGCGGGTTGATCGAACAAGGCTCCGACCCGGCCCAAGGATTGCGCCTCCAAGAGCGGGGTGAAGCACGACGGCCGGACGCCGCCTGGGCAGCGCTGGACCGCCCGACACGCGCACCCCGCCCGGTGCATCGATCCATCAACTCAGGCTGCGCGCCCCTTCCGCGTCTCATGCCGACCAAGGCTGTGTGCCGCGCCGAGCGGCCGGTCCCAGCGACATCGTCCGCGGAAAGACGTTTCCGGTTCTGGGAAAGAGATTTCCGTAGACGAGCGCTCTCGTCAGTCGATCGTTACCCGAATGGGCCGAGACCGCCCGCGGGCTCGGCGGAGCGTCAGCGGAGTAGAGCGACGGTCCCGGCCGCCAGGCCGGGAGACGCCCCAAGACCTTGCTTTGTCACTCTACCCGTTCGCTTGGACGTGACACCTCGTCCAGAACCGGCATCAAAGAGCTACGCGTCAACTCCCATGTGAAGCTCGAAAACACCCAGGCGATCGTATAGTGCTCGAACCATGGAGGAGCTGCCGGTCGGCATGGACGGGTTAAGTCCTAATCCCTTTGGTTTCGTCGACCACGCCGCCTTTGCTGGTCTTGGCGTCGATCTTGTCTGGGGCGTCGATGACAATGGCGACGTCGTCCACATCAACGCCGCGCGACGCGGATTGAAGTGCCGATTGAGCTGCCCTGCATGCAAGGCCAGGCTGATCGCTCGCAAGGGAACGAAGAAGGCCGCGCACTTCGCGCATCAGGGCCTCAACTCCGGTTGTGGAAGCGGCCGGGAAACGAACGCGCATTTCTGGGCCAAGCAGCTCCTGATCAAGCGAAAGCGAATTTGGACGCCGGTGGTGACCGCGGTTGTCGACGGGATCTCGCGAGAGGAAAGCGCGGCGAGATGGATGGAGTTCAGCGACGTGCGCTCCGAGCGTCGTCTCGAACGGATCGTCCCGGACATCGTGCTGATCCTGGCCGACGGGCGCGAGCTGATCGTCGAGATCTGCGTGACGCATCCGTGCGGTGAAGACAAAATCGCGCTGATCCAGTCCAGGGGCTGGCCCGCGATCGAGATCAACCTGCGCCAGTTGCGGACGTGCCAGGACATGACGGCGATTGAGCGCGGCTTGCTGCGGGAAGCGCCGCGAAAGTGGCTCTGCAACCCCAGGCGCGATCGGGCGGAGGAGAGGCTGCGCGCGGAATTGGCCGCTGCTGCCGCGAGGCGGGCATCGGCTCTGCAACGCCGGGCAGCGCAGGAAGCCGACCGGAAACGCCGCGAGGCCGCGGCGATCGAAGCGGCGGGCAGGGACCTGCTGGACGCCGTGGCGGTCGCACGTCGGCACGTCCGGCCTGTTGCAGACAGCGCGCTCGCTCAGTTGATCGCGAACGATGGCGGCGAGCTGATCGGGATCTCGGATGCTGGCGCGGGGTGGTCCGTCACGCGGGAGGAATGGCAGGCCAGTCTGCTGGAGCAATTCGTCGTCGTCTCCGATCCGCGCACGTTCGAAGATCGGACGTTCTCGCTGGACAGTACGATCGACTACCTTGAGCCGTTGATCGCGCCTTCGTTCGTCGAACCACCAAACGCGTCGATACACGCGTGGGTTCGCAGGCATCATCCCGAGATTCGGCTTCCGCGCGAGGCAGTGGAGGACTATCTCGAAGCGCTTTGCATGGCCGGTGCCCTGCAGTCGGAAGGAAGCGGCGTTTATGGTCTGCCCGAGGACATCTCGCAGGAGTTGAAGCGGGAGCAGCGCCGTCTGCTCGAGATCGATCGGCGCACCGAAACCGCGCATACGCTCATCGATGAAATGCTCGCCGACCTGCCGATCGCGGAGACGGTCGATTTCGAGCCACAGGATTGGCTGAAGCGCGCTCTCCCGGGCGACGTCCATTCGCCTGACGATCTGCTGGTGGCAGGCGGCACTCCCTGTAGCGACCTGATGACGACGTTGCGCGCGCTCGCCGCAATGGTCGCCGGCGGTGAGGAGGCAGTCGATGACCTTTTGGACCTGCCGCTCGAGGGAGCCCGTTACCGGGCGATCGAGCGGGGCACGGCGCGGCGGGCACGCGAGGCCGCAGACCGGGTGGAACGACTGCGCAGCGTGGCCACACGCACACTGGCGGCAGAGGCTGCCTCATGGCTGCTCACACCGCTCGAGGGATCGGACGACACGCCGCTGGCATTAGGCAGCCGCGCGGAAGCCGGTCTGAATCTGTGTATCGCGGCGCTCGCCAGGATCGGCAAGCGCCGCGAGGCAGATCGTGCTGAGGCCGTAGCGATTGCCGCCCGACGCGAGAAGCTGAGCGTTGCGGTGGCGAAACTCTACCCGACCGAGTTGCGCGAATTCGCGGTCAGAAATCACGCGACCGCACTCGGCTGCTCGCCATGGGAGGCGTGCGGGACCGATCATGGCCTCGATCTCGCGATCCGTACGCTGACCCTACAGGCAGGGGGGCGACGGCGACGCTGATAATCGAGGCTGTTGGGTTCGCGATGCGCACAGGCGTGTGGCGGAGGGAGCGGGCCCGATAGGGGTTTTGCCAGGATTGATATCGCTTGGTGGGACCCGGCGCGGTGGTGAACGGATCGGCTGGTCGGGTCGACGGACGACTTGGCCGTCCTAGGCATCGACAACGACGGCTTGGCTATTTGCTACCGTCAGGAATGGCGTGTTAGCACTTCACCAGGCAGGAACTTGGGAGCAAGCCTCTTGCGAAAATCACGTCACCGCGCTATCTCGATGTGGTCACGGGCCGCCACACGTCCTTTCGGGGAGTGCAAAAGGGCGGCCCTTCGCGTTTTTAGATGACGCTCGCGCCCTATACCAAACCGCATGCAACGGCTGTCCAGCGCGTCGCTCATCTGCGGAGCCGTGGGCTGATCGTCAAGCGACCCAACGTGGCTGCGCGCAAGATCGACCTTGTCGGGTACGAGCGGCTACGGATCTACTTTCTCAGCCGACGCCAGCTCGGCGTCGCCAACCGACCGTTCCGCCCGGGAACGACCTACCAGCAGATCCTGCGGCTCTACGACTGCGACAGCCTGCTGCGCGATGCGTGCTTCGCCGCTGTCGGACAGTTCGAACTCCTGCTGCGCAACGCCATGTCGGAGGCGTTGAGCGACGGCTTTGGCAGTCATCCGTACTTTGATCTGGCGGCGTTCAAGGACGCGGGCGCCAATCTCGAGGCGCTCCAGAGCTTCATGACCGCCTATAGCCAGTCCAAGGACCAGCGTGCGGCACATTACCGGCACACCTACGCGACGCCCATTCTACCCCCGATCTGGACCATGAAGGAGTTCCTCACCTTCGGGCGTTCGGTGCGCATCTTCAAATGTCTCGAGGGCTCGGTACGAACGCATATCGCGACCCAGTTTGGGGTGCCGAGCGATCAGGTGTTCACCAGCTGGCTCGAGTGTCTCGTCGACGTGCGCAACATCTGCGCGCACCACGACCGGCTGTTCAATCGCAGCTTCCAGAAACAGCCCCAGAGCCTCAGGCGTGCAGCTGTCCCAACCGCGCCGCGAAACAAGCTCAAGGCGATCCTCGAATGCCTCGACCATCTTCTGACCCAACGTGGCGCGCCGGTGGGGATCGTCGCTGATGTCGGACGCATCCTTGCGCGGTTCCCGGAGGTTCAGCCTGCCGAGGTGGGTTACTGACGCGAACGAAGGCCCGGAAGCGAAGCTCCCGGGCCGATCCGCCTCGATCAGAAGGGAATGTCGTCGTCGTCGTTGTCCTGCCGATTGTCCTGCTGCTGGCGGGACTTGCCGTAGGAGAGGAACGTCACTTCGTCGGCGATGATCTCGACGCCGTAGCGCTCGATGTTCTCCTGGTCGGTCCAGCGGGTATAGTGGATGCGACCGCGAACCATCACCTTCTGCCCCTTTTCGACATACTCGGCGACCGTCTTGGCGACGCCGTTGAAGCAGGTGACCCGGTGCCACTCGGTATCTTCGACCCGGTGACCGTTCTCCTTGAGGACCTTGCCCTCGCTATCGCGCTTCGGGCGCGAGGTCGCGAGGCTGAAGCTGGTGATCTTGGTGCCGCCCTGGGTGGAGCGGGTCTCGGGCGTGGCGCCGACGTTGCCGGCGAGGATGACGAGGTTCTGCATTTCGAGGTTCCTTTTTTGCTCCGCCGGGGGATCGTCCCCTCGACTGAACACCGTCAAAGACGGTCAGGACGACCTCTCCACCGGAGCGCGAAGACGCGGAGGGGAACCCCGATCAAAGGGGTGGTGCGGGCAGCCGCGTAAGCGGCAACTCGGCCCGAATGATCGCGGGTTGGAGGGGGTGGACGGCCGGCTTAGGTCGTTCAGGAAAGAGAGGGGATGAACCCCACGGCAGTGCAAATGCCGACGATCCGACGATCAGGACCTGGTCGCTACCAGGATGGCGTGACACTCGACTTCAGCCGTCCGGTCAAACCTACGGACCGGCGTCTCATGGTATCAGCGAGCGACGCGGCTGAGCGGGTTGGCTTGCCGTTCGCACTCGCTGACCCTTCAGGACGTTTTCACCAGCTCGGCCAGTTTATCCGCGACGATCTCCAAAGAGTCGTCTTCCGTCGAGAGGCCGTTGCGCGATGCGAGCAGCGGACTGACCATGCGCAAGGCGTCATAGGTGGTGTTGTGAACGATAGGTACGAGCTGGTCGGTTGCGAGCAGCGCGGAAAGCTCCCGGTCGGCGACACCGCCGGACGGGAGGCGCGTGAGTAGCGCGGGTGTAACCAGGACGATGCCGACACGTGACTTGGCGAGGCCGCGATCGATCTCACGAAGAAAGGACGATCCGAGGGGAATGTCCTTCTCGCTGAACCAGACCGAAACGTTGCGCGCGATCAGGAGGTTATAAAGCTTGGTCGCGTCATCCAGACGGTCAGCCCAGGCATGGCACAGGAAGAGTTCGCGGACATCGGGAAGGGAAGCGCGCTTCTCGACCGTCTCACGGATAGGCTCGAGCGCTCTGGCCTCGACCGGCGTGTAGTACACGGTGGATGTCGGCTTGGACCATTTCGCCTTGACGGTGCTCGCACCACGCCCCGACGATGCTCGATACGAAGGGGAAGGAGAGGGGCTGTATCCGCCACCATAGCCGCCACCATACCCGCCGCCATAGCTTCCACCGTAACGACTCTTGTACCGGCATGCAGGACAATTGGCGGCTGCGCTTGCGGTTCGATGACCTTCCCGGGGCGCTGTACACTGAGCCATGCGACGACCTCCCGTGTTGCTAGATTGTTCTAAATATCGGGCTGTCGTTGATCGATTTCAATCAATGTTTGATCGCTGCTTAGACCGATGATGACCTTGGCCTACGGAAGCCCGGCAGAGTGGTCCGATCAGCTTAAGCGGAGCGGGTTCGATGCCCGCCCCTCCCGTCTCACGGCTCGAGAGGAGCCTCTCGGCCTTCCTCTCGGTGTTAGGCGAAGGGATCGTACGACCCGTTCCACGGACCATACCAACGAACTCGTCGCCTGCGCACGACGCCCGGCATCACACGGGCCTCAGACGCGGAGATGTTGCCTATTTTCGGAAAGAAGTTCCCTCGTGGCTGGGCCCCCGTCAGTCAATCGTCACCCGATAGGGCCGAGACTCAACGGGGCTCGGTGGAGCGGCGAGCGGAATAGAGCGATGGTCCCGGCGTCAGGGGGGAGACGCCATCCGTCACGGACGATAGCAGCGCGACCTTGACCAACCGGACTTTTGCGGCACGTTTGAGCCATGGATAAGGATGATCTGAGGTCTGGAGCGGAAGAACCGATGCAGATGCCGGCGCATGCCCGCACCGGTGCTCGCGACATCGTCGAACCCTTGTTTCCTCACGTCGAGACGGAGCCTGTGGCCGGGTCGGACCTGGACGACGATGCGGACGATGACGGGAAGGGCGGTTACTACGTCATCCCGGAAGAGGCGATGCAGTACCTGCCGGAGGAGTGGCGGCTCGCGCTGCAAGCCCGGGCCGAGGAGGGGCGGCGGGTTCTCGCGTTGGCCGACAACGAGCTGAAGCAGCTCTCGCGGCTATCTCTTTCCTACTACCACGTCGTCGTGCTTCGACACGTGGGCGATCGCTTGGCCGAGTACCGCTTCAAGGCCGACATGGAAGCGTTGCTCGAACTCGATATGCTGACGACGGCGTTCCTGGCCACCTACGCCCGCCTCTACACCGGCGGCGCTGGCAGCGGCTTCGCGCGCAATGCGCTGCCCGAGCCGCTCCGCGCCGCCCACGACGAGATCATCGACCTGCGCAACAAGCGCTACGCCCACGTCGAGGAGCATCACTCGGTCAACGACGAGATGGGGATCGTCGAGGAGGAGGATGGTCGCTTCGTCATCACCCTGGGAACGCGGCTGGGCGTCTATATCGGCGGGTCGAACGACTGGCCGAAGCTCGTCGACGCGCTCGACGAGATATTCGCTGAGCGCGGTGCAAAGATCATTGCTAGACTCCAGGCTCGTACAGGTCGCGAGTGGACGATCGCGCAGGGTTCACCGCCGGACGGGCTGAACGAAGGCGGGAGGGGGGAGCGATGACGTCGTACAACCGGGCGGGTGTCGGATCGGTATGGCGACGCTGGGATCCCCACGTCCATGCTCCGGGCACGCAGCTCAATGATCTGTTCGCTGGCGCTACCGCGTGGGAGGATTACCTTTCGAAGCTGGAGGGCATCACGCCGGCGCTCGAGGTGATCGGCCTCACCGACTATTACAACACCGATACCTATGCCCGTCTTCGCAAGGCCAAAGACGAAGAGGGTCGGCTCCCCGACTGCACGACGTTGTTCCCGAACATTGAGATGCGCCTCGGCCTCGGTACTGCGGCCGGGGCCTGGGTGAACGTCCACCTGCTCGTTTCGCCAGAAGACCCGGATCATCTGACCGAGCTCAACCGCATCCTGTCGAACATCACCTTCGCGGCACTCGACGATCGCTTCAGCTGCACGCCCGCTGACCTTGCCAGACTGGGCTTCAGAGCAGACCCTTCCATCCGCGACGAGGGCGCGGCACGGCGCTTCGGCTCGACGCAGTTCAAGGTCAGCTTCGAGCAGCTGAAAGAGACTTTCAGCAGCTTCCGCTGGGCACGGGAGAATATCATCGTGGCCGTCGCGGCGGGGGCGGACGGCACTTCGGGGCTTCGCGACGGTGCCGATGCGACGCTGCGGCGGGAGGTCGAGAAGTTCGCGCGTGCGGTCTTCTCCGCGACGCCCGGGGATCGAGACTTCTGGTTGGGCCGCAAGCTGTCGGCTGAGGAGTTCCAACGAAAGTACGACAGGGCGAAGCCCTGTCTGCACGGCAGCGATGCGCACGAGCTCGATCGCGTTGGCGCGCCCTATGGCAACCGCTTCAGCTGGATCAAAGGGGCACCGACCTTCGATGCGCTTCGGCAGGCGTGCATCACGCCGGAACGCGCCTTCGTCGGCGAAGTCCCGCCGACAGGTGCGTCGCGATCCCAGGTCATCACCGGCGTGGCGATCCGTGATGCGCTCTGGGCGGCGACGCCCGACATTCCTCTTAATCCGGGCCTCGTCACGATCATCGGAGCACGGGGATCGGGCAAGACCGCGCTTGCCGAAATGATTGTTGCCGGGTGTGACGCCGTGCCGCTGCCGCTTGAGCGCAACAGGCAGTCCTTCCTGTGGCGCGCTCGGGAGTTTCTTGAGGACGTCGCCGTGCAGATCCGCTGGGCGGCGGGCTCGGCTGATGAACGATCGATCGCGGACGCGACGGAAGACGACACCTTCCAGATCAGACGAGCCCAATATCTGTCACAGCAGTTCGTCGACCGGCTGTGCTCGTCGGATGGCGTCTCGGACGAGCTGCTCCGCGAGGTCGAACGCGTCGTCTTCGACTCCCACTCGGTCAGCACTCGCAACGGCGCGACAGACTTCGACGCGCTGTTGAACCTGAGGGCCGCGCGCCACCGCGAAGCCCGTAGCCGGGACGAGACCGCCCTGATCAACCTGTCGGATCGGATCGGGGAGGAGATCGAGAAAACCAAGAGCATCGCCACGCTGCAGAAGCTCATCACCGAACGCGAGCAATCCGTGGCGCGGGCAACGCAGGAGCGCGCGGCTCTGGTGAAGAAGGGCGACGCACTGACGGCCGCACGCCTTACCGATGTTAGTGCCGCGGCCGAGACCGTGCGGAGCTATGTCCGGCATTTCAGCGTACAGGAGCAGCAGCTCCTCACCTTGCAGGACGAGGTTGCCGACTATCGGCACAATCAGTCGCCCGAAACGCTGCGTCGCCTACAAGCCAAGTTTGGCTCGAGCGGCCTCAAGGATGCCGACTGGGATCCGTTCGGCACCGATTTCGTCGGCAAGGTCGAAGAGCTGCTGGCCGATCGCCTGAAGAAGACGCGGGCGAGTGGTGCGTCCTGGAAGGGCGTGCCCCCCGATCCTGCAATTCCTCCCGCGCCGCTACCGCCCGACTGCGAGCTGGCGCGTCAGCCGTTGGCAACGCTTGAGCGCGAGATCTTCCGCTTGGGACAGATCATCAACGTCGATCGCGCGACCCAGGACAAGTTCACACAGCTGACCAACCGCATGACGAGCGAGGGTGATCTCGCCAAGGCATTGAAGGAGCGCCTGGCGGATGCGAACGGCGCGGCCCAGCGCCGGGAAGCCCTGATTACTGAACGGACGCGAGCCTATCGCAACGTCTTCGCGGCCGTGATCGCGGAGGAGCGGGTTCTCAATGACCTCTACGCGCCCATCAAGACGAGGCTCGAGGCGGCGCCGGGAACGCTGGGGAAGCTGTCCTTCACGGTGCGACGGGTCGCGAACGTCCAGCAATGGGCGCGCGCGGGGGAGGCCTTCGTCGATCTGCGCAAAGCCGGACCGTTCAAGGGACGCGGGACGTTGCTCGAGTTGGCCGACGATCGTCTTTGCCGCGCGTGGTTGAGCGGGACAGCGGAAGAGGTCTCCGACGCGATGCGGGCCTTCCGCACAGCACACGATCAGGTGCTACTGGCGAGCTCGCGGGTGAGCGAGACCGATCCCGCTGCGCACCGTACCTGGCTTCGGGCGTTCGCAAAGTGGCTCTACAGTACAGATCACATCAGCGTGCAATATTCGGTTCGGTACGAAGGCACCGATATCCGCAACCTATCGCCGGGGACGCGGGGCATCGTGTTGCTCCTGCTGTACCTTGCACTGGATCAATCCGATGACCGGCCGCTGATCATCGATCAGCCGGAGGAAAATCTCGATCCCAAGTCAATTTTTGACGAGCTGGTTCCGCTGTTTGCGCAGGCCAAGCTCCAGCGCCAAGTCATCATGGTAACGCACAACGCCAATCTCGTCATCAACACCGATGCTGATCAGATCATCATCGCGGAGGCGGGCACGCATGTGCCGGGCGCCATGCCGCCAATCTCCTACCGGTCTGGCGGACTAGACGAGGAGGACATTCGCAAGCGGGTGTGCGCCATCCTCGAGGGCGGCGAGGATGCGTTCAAGGAGCGGGCCCGCCGCCTGCGCGTCGGGCTCTAAGCCCATGGGAGACGCTGCGAGAAGCTGGTCACCACGCGCATAGCGGCTGAGGCGGGAGAGTGGTCGACGCTTTGCTCGTGCGATCGATCGCGGCGGTGCTGACTAGCGGGAGCGATCAGGAACCAGGAGCAGATGGTGGGGTCTCTGAGGCGGCTTCCTCGTCGGACCCGCTGACACCCAGAGCATCGACTCCCGCGGGCGTGAGGACGAAGCTGCCATCGGCCCGCTCAAGCCAGAATCCCTTCGCGGTCATCCATCCTGTAGCCGCGGCAAAGCCCGGCGCGCGGACGTGGTGGGGTACGTGGTCGAGCGGTTCGGCCATGAGCCGCTGCACGTCGGCCATCGTGAAGCGGCGAATGCCGCGTTGCGCGGACGGCTTGAGCACCTGCAGCAGCGTGTCGAGCCAGAGCTGTTCCATCGGTGGTTGCGGCTTCACACCGAACAAATTCTGCATCAAACCCTCCTGTCTGACGCTTCGAGATGGTGCCGTTCGCCGCAGCTCACAAGAAAGGGTACGCCGGTGAAGCCTATGGCAGCGTTGCCCGGGAGCCGAGGCTCCCGGGCTGGCTGAGGCCGTTAGAAGGGGATATCGTCCTCTTCGTTGTCCTGCGTCGGACCCTGCTGCTGCCGCGACTTGCCGTAGGAGAGGAACGTCACCTCGTCGGCGATGATCTCGACACCGAAGCGCTCGACCTGCTGCTGATCGGTCCAGCGGGTATAGTGGATGCGGCCGGTGACCATCAGCTTCTGGCCCTTCTCGACGTTGTCCGCGACCGACTTGGCGACACCATTGAAGCAGGTGATGCGGTGCCACTCGGTGTCGTCGATTCGCCGGCCCTGCTCGTCCTTCAGGACCTTGCCCTCGCCGTCGCGCTTCGGACGCGAGGTCGCGAGGCTGAAGCTGGTGATCTTGGTGCCGCCCTGAGTGGTGCGGGTCTCGGGAGCGTTGCCGACGTTGCCGGCGAGGATGACGAGGTTCTTCATGACGAGGTTCCTTCTGTGTCTGCCTCGGGGTCCGTCCCCTCGGCTGAACACCGTCGAAGACGACCAGGCCGGCGGCTCCACCGTAGCGCAAGCGAAGGGGAACCCCGTGGTGAGGAGTGGTGCGGGCAGCCGCGTCAGCGGCAACACGGTCCGACGACACGCGGGTTGGGGCCGATGGTCGGTCGGCTTAGGTCGTTCAGGAACAAGAGGGGATGGCGCCGTCGGCAGGCGCTGAGCGAGGAAGCTCGGGGGGAAGCTCGCTCCTGAGTGTTTTCACGTCTCACACGCTCCGATCCGCACCGGTCACTGCGGTGATGCCATCGCACCCGGGACCGGGCAGTCCGACGCCGGCGAGGCTTGTCCGGCGATACGCCGCCTCACGACACTATCACGCTCTGCAATTACCATCCGGCTCGCCTAGGTGGGACAGCGGCGAGAGATCCCGATTGCGCCATTGGCAATGGCCCTCCGGCGCACGATGCCCATCTTCAACAGGCGGGCTGCAATCGCCATCTTCGAGACATGAACAGCCGTGACGAGACGTCTGCCCCAACTGCAAGCAGGCCGGGGTATGACGGAAAGATGGTCGCGTTACCGCGCGTGGAATTGGTCGAGGCGGGGGACATCCTGCTCACCTCGAACGTCTTCAGCGATGATCGCGTGGGTCTGAAGCAGTCGGGGGCGATCCGACGGATGACGGGCGGCAGGTTCAGCCACGCCCTCATCTGCTCCAGCCCGCCCGTGTTCGTGGAGGCGATCGGCACCGGCGTCAGCACTTTGTCGCTGGCTCGATGCTTCGCCCATGACATCGCCAATGTCAGACTGCTCCGCTATCCCGACCGGAGCGTTGCGAGGGAAGCGGCGAAGCTCGCGCAGTATGAGATCGGTCGCGATTATTCCGTGGCACGCGCCGTCCGATCGGTCTTCCCGGCCGGAATCCTGGATCGGGTTCACGATCATGGGATCTTCTGCTCCGCGCTGGTAGCGCAGGTGTTCCTCAGCGCGGGCGCGTCGCTGTTTGGAGAGACGCCGGTCTATCGGACGACGCCCGCAACGCTCGATAAGCTGAGCGGTCTCATCGACCTGACGTCCACGGCCTTCCGGTCGGGACTTATGCCCCGAAACGCGGAGACGATGTCGGCGTTGGACGGCGACAGGGCACCGACGCTCTCAGCGCGGCAGACCGAACTGTCCGCCAACTGTGCCCGCGCGGTCTGGCCGATGGTGGAGGTGCTGATCGCCGCCTATCCGGAAGCCGGGCTGGCGGCGCAGCCGGCCTTCTATAGCATCCTGAAGCTCCTGACCGAGGCGATCGATCGGCGGAGCGCTGTTCTGGATGGTCGACGCGATGCGTTCGATCGCGACGTGCGCGCGCTCGATAGAGGCCTCGCCGCGTCGCTACGCGGTGGTGAGCTTGCTGCCCTGCTCACCGAGATCGAGAACGTCGACGGCAAGGGGATGATGATGGCGATTGCGCAATCGTTCGCGGAGAAGCCCGACGTCGACCTTGACGCCATGCAGGGTATGCTCAAGGCCGGGATCGTCCAGCTCGATGAGCGCAACGAGGCGATCGATGCCTGGGAAAGGCGGGGGCCGGACCGATCGGAGGCTTTGAAGCTCTACCTTCCGGTCGAACGATCGGCTGCGGCAGGCATCGCGCGGCGCAATCAGGCAGCGCTCGAGATCCTCGAACGGAGCGGCAGGGTCGTCACGTAACCAAGAAAGCAGAGCACTGGGCCGATCTTCCGGTCGCCGCTCAAACGGCGACCGGAGGGATTGGTAGCGTTCATCGGGATGGCCTTACCCCGACATGGCCGCTGGCGGCGTGCCGAGGGGACCACGGCGATCGACGACGCGGATGCCGGCCTTCTTCGCGTCGATCACCAAGCGCTCCGTCACGCCGTTACCTTTAAAGGCGATGACGTACCGGGGCTTCAGCGAGAGCATCTGTTCGTTCCGACGGAAGCCGGCCCGGTCGCCGAGCTTGCGATCGAGACCGAAGCGGACTTGCTGGATACCGTGCTGTTCTGCCCAGGATGCCGCGATGCGCTCGATCCCCTTCATGTCGCCGCCATGGACGAGATACATGTCGCCGACGCGCTCCCAAACCGCATTGAGCGTGCGCAGCAGGTTGTCGCCGAACGCCTTCATGTCCTCGTCGGTCCGGAAGGTCAGCCGTCCCCCGGCAAACACGACGGGAGTGCCCTGTGCCGTGTTGGCGTCGCGGGCGCGCTCGCGGCGAGCCTGGAGGAAGGCTCGACCGTCGACGATCGCTGACGTGACCCCGAGCGAAATGCGGTTGCCGGTCGACGGGATCCAGGAACGGCCGGTCTCGCGGATGTAGTGCGCCGCTGCGGTGTCGCGCATCACTTCGTAGCAGGTGGCCGCTTCCTCGATCTTCTTGGCAAGGTCGATCTTGTCCTCGAGGTTGGAGGTGTTGATCTCCGACCCGTCCTGCTCGGCCAGGAGGAGCCTGATCTCGTCGGTGAGACGGTCGATCGTCGCGTGCTTCTTCGCCGCGGCCCGGTGGAAAAGATTGACCAGGCCCCAGCCCATCTCCTCGATGTCGCGCTCGAGCGACGTATTCTGGAGGGTTGCGAAGAGGTCGCTCCAGATAGCGGTGGTGGTCTGCTCAAGTGCGTCGGTCGAGGGAGGGCACATGCCCGAGACATCTTCGGCGCGGGGTTCGAGGTGTCCCAGCTCCAGTGCGGAGAGTGCGGCAGCGAGGGAAGTGGTCATGGGGTCAAGCCCTTCATCTGATCGAGGCCGGCGGCCTATCCGCCGGATGCGCACCTCCTGGGCGGCCGAATAAGAGGCGCCCGCACCGAAGAGCAGCGCAGGGAAACCGCAAAAACCGGGGTGGTGCGGGCAGCCGCAGAGCGGCAACTCGGCCCGGATTTTTGCGGTTGCGGGGGTCTCGCGGCCGCCCATGTGCCGCATCTCTCTGGCGGAAGGCTGTCGGGCGTCAGGTGGCGTCGGGCGCGGCCGGGACCATAATCGTTGCCGCCTTCGAACCTCTCGGGCTCAGCCCACACCGCGCGATGTCGTCGAGAATGGCCTGCCCCGTTCCGCACAGACGTACCATCGCCGCTGGGGTGATCCTCAACCCTCCATCGGCGTCGATCGCGTCGATCATGATGCGGAGCTGGTCCACCAGATCCTCGCTCCGGGTTGCGGCATAGCCCGCGCAGGCCGCCACACCAGAGAACACGCCCGGGACGGGCAGGGCTCAGGCGTCGCCTCCATCGGGGACGAAGCGCCAAGGATCGACGTCGGCACCTTCTGCGACTGCGCTGACATAGGTGGGATGCTCCGTGTCCAGGCTCTTCCACCCGTCGGTCGTGTGTGACGCATCGATCGCGGAGCGACAGGCGCTGACGACATCCTCCGCCTCGACCGTGATTTCCGCACGGTAATGGGCAGGGTATTCGAAAGGGGCCGGTGAAGGTCTTCATGGGACCGGACTCCTGAAGGGTGGCAAAATGGGAGACCCAAGCGGTTCGGGTCATTCGTAGCGAGGACGCTCGGCCGGATAGGCGAGAGGGGGCCAGCCATCGTGGACGCGGGCCTCGAAGCGTCCAGCGGAGAGGACGCTGCTGATCGGCCGCGTGTGGTCGCCGGTGTTCCAGTCGCGATCGAGAAACGCCTGAACCTCGTTCGACATTCGCCGGGCACGGTCCTCGTGACCGTCGGAGAAGGTGACGCCGAAGGCGGTCAGCACCGGGTCGGTGCAGAGTTCACCGGCGTCGTACCACCAGCCACCTTCCTCGGGGCCGCCATAGAGCCGTTGGGTGAGGTAAACGGCAACGCTGCGCATGATGATGATCCTTTCTCGACCAGGAGCCGAAGGCTCATCTGTCCAAACGACGCCTCCCCTCCGGGGGGCTGTTTCAGGCGATCACGCGTCAGCCAGCGGCGATCCAGCGCTGGCGGTTGGGCGCATATTTCGAGACCGTCGCGAGGATGATCTTGCGGGGCGGCGTAGCCGCACCGGCACCGAGCTGGCTGGCGGTGATCGCAGCCGCATCAGCGGCGCGCGCCGGCCAGCACTCGTCGGCCGTCAACATCGCGAGTGGGAAGTCGGCTGCGCCTTCCACGACGAACTGCTTGATGACGGCGCTAGGCATGGAGCCAGTTCCTTTCAAGCGCGTCGGTCGCGCGATGGAAGTCGTCGAGCCAGCGCCCCATCGCGGCGCGTTGCTCGACGGGAAGCGCGGCCTGGACCGCCTGGAAGTCGAGCAGCGCCAAAGGCGCGGTCTCGATGATGTGGTCGATCTCGGCCGGGGGAAGGAGGCCGCGTTCGCGGATGAACTCGGTGATGCTACCGGGGCGCGGCGTCGAACCGCGACGCCCAAGCACCGGTTTGCGCCAAAGGCCGTCGACGTTGCGGAGGCGCGGCTTGGCCCGTGCCTCCATCAGCACAATGACGCGCAGCTCCGGAATCGAAAGCTCCAGCACCTCGTCGGGCTTGATGCTGCCACAAAAGAAGCAGCTCGATTTGGGCGGGACGGGCAGGCCGGCGCGCGCAATGCGCGCCTCGCAGTCGGCGCGAGACCAACCCCATTCCCGCAAAGGGTAGCGATAGGCGTAGCGAGGATCCTCGCACCCGATCGCGTGGTGATAACGCTGCGTGTCGCGTCCCGAGGCGTCATAGCCGATCAGCTTCACGACACGGCCGCCTGCGTTCCAGCAGCGGCGCGCCGGCTCCCACCTGGCGGTCCACGCATCTTGCGGGGCCGCCTTCCATTTCTGCGAGCAGGACCCCCCACCAAAGACCACGGAGGGCAGGGTGGCGTTGGTGAGCATGTTCTCGGCGATACCCGCGTAGGGCGGCCAGTGTTTGAAGTTGCGGGGCTGGTAGCGGACGATTTCGGACGCGATGCCGCGCTCTGCCATCCACGCCCGGAACAGCGGGATAAAGGCATAGGTGTTCGATTTCTCGGCGCCGAGATCGGCGAAGAGAACCATATCGATGGGCTCGCCGCGTTCGGCGAGCTCGACGATCATCGCGGTGGAATCGACGCCGGCACCCCAGGCGGCGATGACGGGCGGGCGGTCAGCCATTGGCCGCGCCCCTGACGACGATCGCGGCGTGAACGATGCGGTAGGTCCGCTTGCGGAAAGCCGGGATCCGGCAGATCGCGCGGCTCTCCGGGTCGCGGAAAAGGGGCGTCTTGCCCTTGGGATTGGCGACGACCTCGAAGCGGGCGCGGTCGCTGCCGTCGCTGAAGCGCATGGGCTCATCGAAGATGATGGTCTGCCCGGGCTTCGGGGCCGGCTTGGCCTGCTCCAGCTTGCGCCGGATCAGATTGGCGCGGCAGCGCGCGCGCCAGTTCACGGCGTATTCGCTGTCCGTGTCGGTAAGCGCGTCGAGAATCGAGGCGGGGCAGTCGCTCTCGCACGGTCCCATATGTTCGGTCATGTCTTTGTACCCAAAGACGTGGCCGTCGGTAGAGCGGGGGTTATGCTTGGTGAGGCACACGACCGCGAAGACCTCGCGATCCTTGTTGCTCTCGACGCGCTCACAAGCGGCGTAATAGGTCGAGCCGACCATAGACGACGCGAGGACCGTGAGACGGTGATCGTCGCGCGTGTACGTGAACTGGTTGTCGAGATAGGCGCGCGGCGTGGCGTGGCCGCCCATATCGCGCATGAAGAGCCAACCCATGACGATGCTCCTGGAATTAGAGGATCAGGCGGCAGCGGCGAGGCGCGGAGCGCCTACGTCGCCGACCGTGGCAGCGAGCCGGCGCTGGAACGCGGCCGCGTCCAGCAGCTCGGCGATCGGCGCGCGTTCGACGGGGCCAGCGTGTTCGCCACCCCAGCAGCGGTTGAAGGTGATTTCACTGTCGGGGAGGAAGCTGTGCGGACGCACGCGGATCGACAGGTCCGCGTGGCGCAGTTCGGTCGTGCCGTCGTCGGTGATACCGCCTGCGTCGGTGTTGATGCGGACGTCGTGCGCCGAGAGCCCGATCGCCTCGGCGAGCGAAGCCAGAGCGAGGCGCGCCTGACGATGGAAGGTCCGCTTCGCCGCGGCGTCGCCGGCGACGCTGTTGCCGGCGATGGCGAGCAGGGCCGAGCTGGCGATGACGGTCATGCGGTCTTCCGCGCAGCGGAGCCGCAGATCATTGGTGCTGGGCATGTCGCGTTCAGCGACAGCGGCCAGGTTGCGGATCAGCAGGATGATCGACGCGTCGCGCTCGATCGGCTTGCCGGCGCGCCGGCAGTCGTCGACGCCTGCGTTCAGAGCGTGGAGCGCCGCGGGGAGGGTGGTGAGTGCCTCGGGCGAAAGCGCCTCGTTGTGGCGGTAATGCGTGTCGTAGAACATGGCCGAACCTCCTGAGCGCCAGGGCGCGCCCAAAAGGCCGAAGGCTTCCTCCCCTCTCTTGGAGGGCCGATGGTCACAGCATCAGGCCCGCAGGATCGGTCGAGCGTGACGCTGCGTCGTATCCGTTCTGCCAAGCCGTGCGGAGCTTGCTCCCTCGGCGGTAATGGCAACGGTCGCTGCCCATGACGAAGCAGCGCCATCCCGATTTCTCGGCTTCCCACAGCGGATCTTCCGGGCCGCGAGCCAGAAGCCGCATGAGGTCAAAGCGGCGCGGCGACTTCATGGCGGACCTGCATGGTCGCCGAAGGCGCCGGCAGGGAGTGTCCAACGATCCGCAAGGATCGGAAGACACCACGTCGGATCGTCCGCCTGGGCGAGTTCGTCCGGGTTAATCAGCGCGGCCGGGAAGGGTGTTCCGCGCTCGGCGAGCTGCGACACGCTAAGGGAGCGATGAATGGTCTTTCCGCTCGCCGCCTCGCAGGCGCCGATGCGCTGGAAAGCGGATGGGAAGACGAGGCGAAGCGTCGCCTATTGAGCGGGGGAGCCAAAGATACAGGCTCGGCAGGATAGCCGGCCCCACCCCAGGACGTAGGCCGGGTGGAGCCGGATCCGCGATCGTGCGATCAAATCCCACACCTGCCGCTCGGCCCAGTCGTGGACCGGACGCCAATGGTCGACGGCGCGAGCGAGCGTGGACGTGCGGTGCGGCTCGAAGGCCGCATAGCGCGCGCGGGACGGGCTTTCCTCGGCGCGCTCGCCGGTGATGACGAGCGTGCGGCCGTCAAGGAAGCGTGACTAATTCCGGATCGCGGCCGCAAGGACGTCGATCTTCAGCGCGGGGCTGCACCAGCGCACCCGAAGATCGGGAGACGTTTGGGGAAAGAGCCCTCGCGTGCCCGCAGGGCCGTTACCTCCGGCACGGCCGATGTCGGTCGGCGTCTCGAACGCGATCGGCGCGGTTGGTGCGTCGTCCCGCGCGAGTTCGCGCGCGAAGCCGCCCGCGCGCCACGAGACGTAGAGCGCGATGCCGAAATGTTCGGCGATCGCGCGGACATAGCCGGGCGTGCAAGGCCAATCCATGAAGCTCGGGCCGTGGCCATCGACATCATGATGGTGCAGCTCGATGGCGTGCGGAGGCACGCCGAGGCTGAGGAGGTGCAGGAGGGCGGCAAGGCTGTCCTTGCCGCCACTGAACGCCACGACGAAGCGCCGGTAGGCGCCTAGGTCGAGGCGGGCGTCCTGCGCGGTCATGCTGCTTCACGGATCTGATCCTCGGACTCGGCCGAGACGACGAGACCCGTTGCGCGGAGCAGGTAGCCGGCTGCGGCCTCGGCCTTGGCGGCTGCGGTCATTATCGCGCGGCTGTCCTTGCGCAGGACCTTCAACCACGAGCCGATATACGCGGCGTGGTCGTCCATGTGCGAGGTCGGCAGGCCGAGATCGGCACCGAGCAGCGCGGAGGTCATCTCGGCGCACAGCTCCTCGAACGCGTAAGCGTCGTCGCCGAAACGCTTCCCAAAGGTGCGATCGAGGCGGTCGGGATGGCCGCTCCAATGGCCCGCCTCATGAGCGAGCGTCGAGGCCCAATAGGCGCGGGTCGAGAACAGCTCGACGGGCGGCATGGTGATGCTGTCGGCGATGCGGTCGTAGAACGCGCGATCGCCGCGCATCTGGAGCTTCGCCGGCAGCGCGTCGATGAAGCGCTGCGCGCGGTCGGGAAGTTGGTCAGCGGGAGGGACGATGCTGACCGGGCTCGGGTAGTATTCCGGCGAAAGACCGTCGATCTGGTCGCAGTTGAACACGGCGTAGGAGCGCAGCACGCGGCGCATCTCGTCCGTGGTGTCGCCGGTGACGACGGATTCTACGGTCTTGCTGTAGGATTTGTAGAAGATGGCGATCTGCGAGCGTTCGCCTTCGCGGACCTGGCCGCCAAGCGCCTGCGCCTGCTTGTACGTCATCCAGGTGCGCGAGTTGTAGCCCGCGCCCTCGGCGCACAGCCACAACCAGAAGCAGTTGATGCCCTTGTAGGGGTCGCCGGTCGCGCGCAGCGGACGGCCGCCAAGGCCGGGGCGCCAAGGCTTGACCCAAGGGCGCACGCCCGATTCTAGCTTGTCGATGATGGTGTTGGTGATGATGTCGGCAGGCGACGGCTTGTCGTTGGTCTGTGCCATGACACGTTCTCCTGATCTGGTTGAGGCGACCCGCGTCAGCTTCCTCCCCTCTGGAAGGGCGGTGTCGGGTCACAAAAAGAGGGGCGGCACTCGCGAAGAGTGCCGCCCCCAGTCGCCTCGAACTACGCGGGAGGGAGGGGCTAGGCCGCCTCGCTCAGATGCTGATCGTCGTCCTGATCGTGGTCGGTGCCCTCATCATCGATGTCGGCGCCGGCGTCGGTGTCGGTATCCTCGTCCTCGTCGGGGTCTGTGCCGCGCTCGTCATCGACGAAGCTGGAGCGAAGCGCCGTCCTGGCGGGTTTCTCTTGCGCCTCGAAACGCATCGCCTCGGGTAACCAGGCCGTCGCCTTCTCGCGGATCTCGGCCTCGACGATGCCCTGACCGTTGCACAGTGACGAGCAGGTCGCGGCAAGGTCGCCCTTCTTGGCGTCCTTGTAGCGGCCGCGCAGAATCGGCCCGCCAATCTCCTCGAGCGCTTCCAGCATGACGCCCTTCTTGACGCGGCCGAAGAAGTTCTCGGCCGTCGGGCGCCACCAATTCTCGACCTGGATGTCGAGGAGGCGGCCGAGATGGTCGTGGAAGCCGTTGCTGCGATAGCCCTCGGCGACGTTGAGCGTCGGTTCGAGAGTTCGTGCTATCGAGTATGCAACCCATGCGCCCCGGGCCTCGTCATCGAGCGCCCGGAAGGCGTCGAACCGTTCGGTCATGGTCTTGTGGCCCGCCCAGCTTGTGTCGAGCCGCTGGCGCTGGTCGTCGATGGTCTGCGACGCCATCGAACCCTCGTCGCGGAAGGCGAAGATCGGGAAGGCGGCTGCACCCGACTTCAGGGTCGAGTGATTGGGGATGTGGCTCTGCTCGAACACGACATTCTGCGCCATCAGGAAGATGGTCAGGTCAAGCGCCATTGAGGGATCGCTGGCGAGGTGCGCGACGAGGATCTGGCGGCGTCGGGTCGCCAGTTCGTCGATCAGCGTGGCGCTCAGTTTCGGCCCCTGATCGAAGTCGCCGGCATCACCGTCACCGGCTGCGCCGCCTGACGCTTTGGGCGGTGCGTTGGGGTCGACAACCGGCTTCTCGCTGAACAGGCCGGTGTGAACGCGGGGCTCGCCGTCGCCGCCGATATAGACGAACGTGCCGATTTGCGCTTTCACCGCTGGATCGATCTCGTGACGGGCATCGTCAATCGCTTCCAGCTCGCGCTCGATCGCCTCGATGCGCGCGCTGGCGGCTTCGGCCTCGATGCTGCCATCGGGGAGTTCCTGCTCGAGCTGGTCGACCAGAGTGTCGTTCTCGGCCGACAGCGCCTCGACACGCGCGGTTTCCTCCTCGGTGAGCGCACGCGCGGGAGCGTGAAACTCGTGGAGCTGGTTCGCGACGTCGTAGGGGACGTGCGTGGCCGCTATGGGCGTGACGAACGCGAGGCCCTCGGCCTGCGCCAGTTCGGCCGCGGCCGCTTCCAGCTTCTTGGCCGCGAGCGTCTCGATCAGATCGACGTCGATCCAGTTCTCGTCGCCCTCGGTCGCGAAGAGGTCGCCCTCGATGCGACCGCCTGCGGCGACATAGGCATCGCGACCAACGAAGCGGGCCTTGGCGTCGTTAGCCTTGACCGTGCCGTTGAGGATGGCGCGCCGGATATTGTCGGGATTGTCGCCATAGTAGGAGTTGTTCATCTGGGTGAACACGCGGGCCTGACGGTCGATGTCGGTGGTGACGGCGTATGCCTGCGCGACGCCGAGCGTGATCTCGCCTGTGGCGAGCGCCTCGAAGACGCACGCCGCCAGCTCGGCGAGGCGCACGCGCTGCTCGACGAAGCGGGTGGTGACGCCCTGACGCTTGGCGACGTCCTCGGCGGTCATGCCCTTCTGGATCAGGAAGTTGAACGCGGTGCATTCATCGGCCGGATTCATCGGCACGCGCTGGAAGTTCTCGGCGAGGCTCACCTCGATCGAGTTGTCGTCGTCGCTTAGCACAAGGACCGGGACGGTATGGTCAGCGGGAAGGGTGCCCTGCTCGATCAAGAGCTGGAGCGCGCGCAAGCGACGACCGCCTGCCTTCACGGTAAACGTACCCGCTTTCTTGAGCGGGGTGACGATCAGGTTCTGCAACAGCCCCTGGGCTGCGATGTTGGCGGCGAGGGTGTCGATGCCGGCATCGCGGTTCGACTTGCGCACGTTGTCCTTCGACAGCGACAGGTTCTTGACCTTCACGGACTGGATCATCGGTCATACTCCATTCGGGGATCAGCGCAGCCGTTCCGACGGTCACGCAAGCCTGGTCCTCCAAGCTCAAAAAGCCGAAGGCTTCCTCCCCTCCCTTTGATCGAGCGGAGAGGAAGTCCTTGGTTCGTCAGGTGATCCGGTCGATCACGGTCGCGGCGGTCGCGACGGGCACAAACATCCGCGTCTTGTGCTGGATGATCTCGGTGAAGCAGCCGGCCGCCTTCAGCTCAGGCAGCCGCGTGTGCGGCCAATCGAGCAGTTCGAGGCGCTGCTGGCCCGCGACCAGGCTGCGCTTCAGCCGGTACGCGCCCACGGCCGCGATCTCGCCGCTGGTGATGACGTGCTTGGCGGTCTCTGCCCCCGAGACTGTGATGGTCGCGGCGATGCCGAAGGCGTCCGCGAGCTTGGAGACAAGCGGGGCAGGGACAATGCGGCCGAGGAAGGACTCGCCGTCGTCAGTGTTGAGCCGCCAGACCTGGACGTGATCGTCGGGCAGGCGATCCCAGACGGGCAGGAGCAGGCCGGTGACGAGGTAGAGCGTGCTGGTGCGGGTCTTGCCCGACATCTCCTCGACCTCAGCCTGCCACAGGGCGGCAAACTCATCGTCGCTCGCCTCCTCCCACATCGTCTCGACGAGAAGATCCTGCCGCATCCGCTCGCTGCGGGTCGGGCGGACCAGCTCGTAGCGGCGCACGATCTCGCCATCGTCGTCGGTCAGCGAATAGGTGCTGCACCGGATCGCGGCCTTGCCCGATTTCCGGTTCACCATCGGCCGTGCATCGTCGCCGAGGATCCGCAACGCGCGATCGAGCGCGAGCGGCTTGTAGCGTTCCTCGGTTTCGAGCCGGAGGATCTCGGTCTCGGCGCCGCTGGTCTGGTCGCGCCGGATGACGGTGCGATCGAGGATGGTGATGCGCTCGGCGTTGATGCTCTCGACGCCCAGATCGAGCGTGCCGGCTTGCCTAGCTGCCTCGATGCGCGCCTCGATCAGACCGAGATACTCGTCGAAGATCGCGTTCTGGAGCCTGATGCGCAGTGCCAGGATGCGATTGAGCCAGCGCTGAATGGGCGGCAGGTCTTCCTTGAGACCGCCCCCTTCGCCCTCCAGCTCGAGGCCGGTCAGCTTCTGGAACTGGTCGAGCGTGGTCGAGCGCAGCTTGCCATCAGCGAGCAGCCGGAACCACTGTTCCAGCGACTCCTTCGCATAGTCGCTTTCGAGATTGTCGCGCGGATCGAACAGGCCCTGTCCGCCCGTCTGCCGCTGGCCGCGCGTGAGCGCGCCAAGGCTGTCGAGCCGGCGCGCGATCGTCGAGATGAAGCGGCGTTCGCCCCGGCAATCAGTCGACACCGGCCGGAATAGCGGCGCGGTCGCCTGATGGGTGCGATGCGTGCGGCCGAGCCCCTGGATGGCGGCGTCAGCACGCCAGCCCGGCTCGAGGAGATAGTGGTTGCGACGCGTTTGGTTCTCGCACGTCAGACTCGCGTGATAGCTGCGGCCGGTGCCGCCAGCATCGGAGAAGATCAGGATCTTCTTGGCACCGCGCATGAAGGCGTCGGTCTCGGCAAGATTGGTGCGCGGGCTGCGGCTCTCGACGCGCTGGCGACCGTGCGCGTCCATGATGACGCGCCGACTGCGCCCCGTCACCTCGGCGACCGCATCGGTGCCGAAATGCCCGATGATATGATCGAGGGCGGAGCCGACGACGGGAAGAGCGCAAAGCTGCTCTACCAGGTTGTCGCGCATTTCGAGCGCCTCCTGGCTGAACACGGGCCGCTCGTCCTCATCCGACATCGGTTCTGAGCGGGTCTTGCCGGTGTCGTCGACATAGGTTTTCATCTGCCGGACCGGGAAGGCGGCCGTCAGGTACGACATGACGAACTCGCGCGGGGAAAGCTCGATGTCGAGGTTGGCGCGTTCCTCGACCGTCAGCGCGGCAAGCGCCCGGTTGAGCATCGCCTCCGACGTGGAGACAAGCTGGATCACGACGCTCTCGCCGCGATCGAGATCGGCGCGGATCGCGGGGATCAAGGCAGGCAGCTTCATGCCGATGAGCAGTTGGCAGAAGAACCGCTGCTTGGTGGACTCGAAGATGGAGAGCGCGGCCGCCTTGGCGCCGCTGTTGTAAGTGTCCTTCGAGAAGCTGTCGGTCACGCGGGTCGCGTCGAGCGCGGCGCGCAGGTTCGCGTGGATGATCGCCCAAGCGTCGGCATAGGCATCGTACACCTCGATCTGGTCGGGGGTTAGGTTGTGATTGAGGATGTCGTACTCGACGCCGGCAAAGCTCAAGGCGCGAGCGACATAGAGCCCCTGCATCTTGAGGTCGCGGGCGATCAGCTCCATCGCCGCGATCCCGCCACGGCGCAGACTGTCGACGAAGGTCCGGCGATCGGCGAACGCCGTGCCCGGCCCCCACAGCCCGAGCCGGGTCGCGTAGGCGAGGTTGTTGACGTCGGACGCGCCCGTCGCGGACACGTAGAGGACGCGGGCGCGGGGGAGGAGGTTCTGCAGGCGGACACCGGCAATGCCTTGGTCGGAGCCGTCCTTGGTGCCGAAGCGGCCTTCGCCGCCTGCGACACCCGCCATCTCGTGCGCCTCGTCGAACACGATCATGCCGTCATAGTCGTCGCCGACCCATTCGAGGATCTGCTGGAGGCGGGTGCCCTTGTCGCCGCGATTGGAGCGGAGCGTCGCATAAGTAAGGAAGAGGATGCCCTCCCCGGCGCCGATGGGGGTGCCGAGCTTCCACTGGTTGAGGTGCTGGATGTCGAGCGCGAGACCGCCAACGGCGGTCCAGTCGCGACGCGCGTCCTCGAGCAGGGTCTCGGTCTTCGAGATCCAAATGTGCTTGCGGCGACCGCGGAGCCATTGATCGAGGATGATCGCGGCGACCTGGCGGCCCTTGCCGGCGCCGGTGCCGTCGCCGAGGAAGAAGCCGGTGCGATAGGCGCGGCCATTCTCGTCCGGAGTAAGCGACAGGCCCTCTTCGACGGGTTTGAACAGGCCGGGAATGTCGCGCTCGAAGGCGTCCCCGGCATAGATCAGCGTTTCGAGTTGGGCGTCGGAGAGCGTCTTCGCGTCGACGACCGACTGCGAGAGGGTAGGGACGTAGGACGGCCGGGGCGCCGTGATCGAGCCCATGGCGATCGATTCCACCAGCGCGGTCGGATGGGCGGACGCGCACGCGATCGCGATCCGGCTCGGCCGATAGGGCAGGTACACGCCGACGGACTCGCCGGTCGGGAGCGGATCGGTGAACACGGTATAGTCGATCGTGTGCGCGGCCTGTGACTGCGCCACTTTCGGAGCAGGGGCGGTCAGGCGCGACTTGCTCAGCGCTCCGCCAAGCAGCGAGCTGCGACCGGCAGGGCGGGCGAGCAGCGACAGCGGGCGGGCCGCAGGCGTGACGGGTGGAGCCGACTTTCCGGCGCCGATCGCGGCAAGCGCGTCACCGAGAGACGCGCAGCGGATCAGCTCGGCAGGCGTGCCGGTGCCTTTCTCCAGCACCATGATCTTCACAGGTTGGCTGGTGCCATGCTTGGCATAAGCGTTCGCCGGCAGCTCGAGGTGCAGCGTCAGCGTGCATCCTTCGGTCGCCTTCGCCCAGGCGCGGCTTGAGGTGTCGACGCGATCGGGCAGGATCGCGGCACAGCGGCCTCCGGCCGCAAGCCGCATCAACGCGGCACGCAGGTGCCGGAACGCGGCCAGCGGGTCGGCATGACGGCCGATGCTGCGCGAGAAGGGGGGATTGATGAGGACGGCCGTTGGCCGGATCGTCGATGGAAGGAGATCGTGGATCAGCTCGGCGTCGTGCCGGGTGACAGCCACGCCAGGGAAGGCTGCGGCGAGCATCTCGGCGCGCGCGGGGTCGATCTCGTTGAGGACGAGGCGCGCGCCCGCGCGGTGCGCGAAGGCGGCGAGGAGACCGGTGCCGGCAGAGGGTTCGAGGACCAGATCCGTAGCCGCGATCCGGCCGGCGAGCGCAGCGAGGTAGGCGATCGGGGCAGGCGTGGAGAATTGCTGGAGTTCGATCTGCTCCTCGCTACGAACCGTGTGCGTCGGCAGGCTCGCGACCAGCTCGGTGAGCGCGGTGAGGCACGCGCCAGGATCAGCGGGGAGATCGGCTTTCGCCAGGTGCATGACCTCGGCGAGTTCGAGCATGTCGTAGGCGTCGCGGAGGGACCAGCGGCCATCGGCCGACGATCCGCCATAGGCTTGCTCCATCACCCACAGCAGCGTCTCGCGCTGGAGGGATCCGTTCTGAGCGATGGAACACGCGACCGCCTTGGCTGCGGTGATCGACGGTTCGGTGAAATCGAGTTCGAGAGCTGCGGCTGAAGTGCGCATCGTGGGCCTCCGGTCTGTCGCCCGGTGCTCATCACCGGATCAACAAGCCGAAGGCTCCCTCTCCTCTGGACCCCGCTTCTTGGCGGAGTGTCGCTTCCGCGAAGCAAACTGTCTCAACCGGTTGGGACACATCGTCAGACCCTAATCGGGCAGCGTGTCAGGCATATGCTTCGATCTTAGGCGGCCAATGCGGCCCGACCGCCGCCCGATCGATCCTTCGGCCGCATTACAACGACCGTTTCAGGCTTTCCGACCCTCCGGCCGAGCTTATCACGTGCAGGGACATCGGGGACGACCTCACGAACGTCGATCGAATAGCTCGGAATCTTATTCTCAGCTGCAATCTTCTTTAGCTGGCTTTTCAAAGTGCGGAGCGGCGATGATGAGCCGATTTTGGCACCCAGCATCTCCAAGGGCATCTCATATTCTTCATCACGACAATAGCAGTGCGCCAACTCATAAAGGCGCCGCTCGATCGAGCCGAGACGGAAATAGTCGTTGTGATAATCATAGATGCGGCTGTCACGCGAGACCGCGCGGACGAGCCAATCACAGAGCTGGACGCGGACCGGCATGAGTTGATCGACGCCGCTTGCCGTTTCGCGAGTGGTCGCCTGCGCTTCCGCGAACCAGGAAAAGAAGCCCTTTGTACCAACGGTACCGGTTTTGATGTTAGTGCGAATCTGCGTGCCCTGCAGACGACCGAGCGCTTCGATAAAGCGATCGTAATCCCGCTTTGAAGGGCGGGCAACGCCGGTGGCCCTGAAAAAGTCATGTGCGTTGAAGGTGAATACGTTCTGTACTTCACCACCAGTCCGGCCAATATGCTGCACCATCAGCGAAAGAACGTAGATCAGGACTTCTTTATCCCACATCGTCGCGATACCGCTCGAACTGGGTTTGATCTCGATTTTGACGCCGTCCATCTCATAGGTCATCGCCTCCATCTGAGGCCGCTTCGCCAGCGAGAATAGCGGAAAGTCCATAATGCTCTGTTCGCCGCGAACTTTTCCGTGCAGCGGGCTGTCGAGATAGTCGAACAGCTTGCCCTGTGTGAGAGCGACTTCTCGCGAATCCATCGTCGGGGCTCCCACCAGCTTCATCCAGCAAAAGGGCTTATAACGGATCGGGCACAAACCTGCAGTCGGATAAGCGACCGCGTTATCGATAGCACGAGGATTTGGAGCGATTTAGTCGGCAAATCGGGACGGGTTTGACATTTTGGCAGGTGCGGGCCGCGGCAAACACCAGCATGACTCGTGCTATCGGTAACGCCGTGGGTGCCTTGGCGAGACCCGGTGCGCAGTTCGACGTGCAGGTCACTGAAAAGATGATGAGATCCCGTCACCGAAGTCCAACTCCCCGGTTAACCAGCCGCGACATCAGGCTCCCGATCGGCGTCGCGTCGGTCCCATCCGACATCCCGCGCATGGCAACAGCGTGGCTCGTGTCCTTGAGCCCGTGGAGCGTTCGCCCGAGGTTCAATTCGCCCTTCCCAGCCTTGCTGCTCATTCCACGAAGATACGCGCCAGGCCGTTGGACCTCGCCGCGCCGGTATTTCTGGATGGTGGCGATGACCGAGGCAGCAGCACCTCGTTGACCCATGATGCGACACGCTTCCTTGAACGCGTGACTGCTGATCCCCGACTGGCCCGCAAGTCGCTCCGCGGTGGCGACCACCTCGCCCCACGACCCATCGCGATAGAACAGACCGGAACAGAGCTCCGGCGCGATCGATATGATGAACCCCGGATCGACACCGTGCTTCTCCAGATCGTCCTCGACGGCGGTCTGAGGTTGAGAGGGGAGGGCGCCCTCATTTCCACTACTCTTTTTCGCCAAGCCGCTACGGGTATCTGCGTTAGCAGATTGGAGGTGCTTTGTAGTTGTAGAGTCGATGTCTTCAGAGGCATCCCAGCATGAACTATTGTCCTTATGTAAGGAACCGGTGGGGTCGATGATCTCGGCCGCCACAGCCTCGGCAAGGCGACGCGCACGCTCCTCGATCTGCTCCACACAGGCTGTGAGAAGGCCAGTGTCGCGAACACCGCGCATCTGATCGGTAGCCATCAGCGCCAAAGCGAGATCGTCGTCCGCCTTCAGATTGTGGAGCCCGGCGTCGAATGCAGTTTGGGCCAAGGCCCTGATATTTCTGCGGCTGGCGGCAAGGCGCTTGCGCAGCACTGTCAGTGCCGCGTCCTCTGCGGCTCCCTTGGCCGCTCGAGCTACGAACTCCTGTATCCTGGTGCCGATCGGAGCGAGGACGATGCCGTAACCCCACGTGATGAAGCCCTCGACCCCGCGGCGTCCTCCACGATGCCCGTTGGGACTATCTCGAAAGCTGATGAGACCGAACGCCTGCGCCTGATTCAGGAGCTTTTGGACCTGACGAACGGTCACTCCAAGCTTTTGCGCGAGCAGGTCGTTCGACGGCCAAACGACCGGGATTTGCCCTCCCTGCCAGTCCTGCGGCTTCGTCCAGGCAAAAAGGAGATCAATCACGGAGACCACGCGCGAGGGAACACCCATATAAGGTGCCGCACGCTTGAGCGCCGCAAGCGCGTTAGAAGGCGCGATGCCGGTGTCGAGCCCGCGAAATTCCTCGACAAGCTTTGTCGCCTTGGCGGCATGCTCGTCAAACCGACGCAGTCCCCTGCCGGGGCTCTGGGCAGCAGCCATCGTTCGTTCTCCCTGGGAGGGGAGGCCGTGCAGACAAAACAACCCCGTGGCGCCACGAACGGCGCTTTGAGGGTGGCAATATGGAAGGGAGCCAGCTAAGTGAGGTTTCTCACTTCCGCCCTAGCAGGCGTCCCGAAAAGCCCGGCGTCGTGCCGGGTTTTTCATGTCGGCACAGCGTACCCCTTAATTCGATGTGACGCCCGCCCGGGTGGGACGGCGGCGGTCGGCGATGAGCCGATCCACAGCGCCAGTTGTTAAGCACCGCCGGCCAGTCAGTCGTGTGGAATGAATCGTGCTATCGGTAACGAAACCCGGGATAATCACGTGCTATCGATAACGAAGCGCCGATCGTCGCTCGTGCTATCGATAACGCGGTGCCGCTAGGGCACGTGCTATCGGTAACGCCGTCGCGCTTTTACTCGTGCTTTCAGTAACGGCGTGAGAGCGAGGTGATTCGGCAGTCGCCCGGTGGCATGTAGCGCGGCAAGAAAGCGTTCTTTTCAGTGGCACGGGAACGCATATCCGAAGATCAAGGCCGCTTGCTTAACTCAGAGACCGAGTTGTTCAGCGACAATCTGTAAGTCGAGCCACTGGTTCAACGAGTCCTCGAGCAATGGCAACATGGTCACAATCAGACGGCGCCGATCGTCGGGGTCTGGACCACGGCTGATGTACCGGAGGGCCTCAATATTTTCTATGTGCCGCAAGGCTGTGGTGGTCGATCCACCGCTCAGGCTGCAGAGTTCCGAGACGGCGAGCGCACGCTGTTCAATCGTGGCCACATAAAGCTCCAAGATCATGTCCCAGCTAGGATCATAGAACCGGACACCAGCGAATTTTTTCGCCCGTCGCCGGCGCCCCGCTAAGATGGCTTTGGCGGCGAGGTGCCGGCGCTCTTCACTTTCTGGGTTCGATGCCCGTGCGGTCAGCAAAGTGTCCTCGATCGCCTTACGAGGCAGGCGAACGACAACGTCGATCAGCTCGTCTCCTTCAAATGTCGTAGCCATAATCGTCTCGATCCTTCCGAACATGAGGCTCGACGTGACGCGCTAGACGGGAGGTCCCAGGGGGACGTCACACGATCAATAGCTATATCGGCTCGACCATTGCCTACAGCCGATTAGCAACGACCAAACGGTCCCAGCTGCGGCCACGATGTTGATTTCGTTGTGTGTAAAGCGAGCTGAGCCGGGCTCGTGCCCTTCCGCCAATCGAGGTGGGCATGGCCGTAACCCGATATGCCTCGGAGAGACTTTCAGGGAGGTGAGGGTGCAAGGCCCGCTGTTTGATTATTAAAGCATTTCGATAGCTAACGCGAGCCCCATTCCTACACCGACACACAACGTAGCGAGACCGCGCTTCCCGCCAATTCGCTCAAGCTGATGCACCAATGTCATGGCAATCCGAGCTCCGGACATTCCAAGAGGATGGCCGAGGGCGATTGCGCCGCCGTTTGCATTGACGTGCTCAGCATCGTCGGCAAGACCAAGCGTGCGCATGACTGCCAGGCTCTGGCTAGCAAAGGCCTCATTTAGCTCGATCGCGTCGAAGTCGGTGATGGCAAGACCAAGCCGTTCCATGAGCTTTTGCGTCGCTGACACGGGACCAATCCCCATAACGCGTGGCTGGACCCCGCTCGATGCCATGCCAAGGATACGCGCTCTCGGTGTAAACCCGTGGGTCCGAGCCGCCTCTTCTGTCGCGATCACCATCGCCGCAGCACCGTCATTGATGCCGGACGCGTTGCCGGCTGTGACTGTACCGTCCGCCCCGAACAATGGTCTGAGCTTCTGCAACACATCGATTGTCGTGGCGGCACGCGGATGCTCGTCGACCACAACATCGAACGTTTCGCCTTTCTTCTTACCTGGCACAGAGACCGGGATTATTTCTTTCATGAAGAAGCCGTTCGCCTGAGCAGCAACCGCACGCTGTTGGCTGCGGAGCGCAAACGCGTCTTGATCGGCGCGCGATATACCAAAGTCGCGTGCCACGTTCTCACCCGTTCGCGGCATTGTCTCGGTACCGTAAAGCGCATCGAGCGAGGGGTTGACGAAGCGCCACCCCATAGTGGTGTCCTCTAGCGTCTGGGTCCTGCCAAACGCACTGCCGGCTTTTCCCATGACTAAGGGCGCGCGCGACATGCTCTCTACGCCACCAGCAATGGCGATCGCCATTTCCCCGCTGCGGACTGCCCGCGCAGCGGCGCCGACAGCTTCAAGCCCGGACGCGCACAGCCGGTTGAGCGTGACGCCCGGCACGGTGTACGGTAACCCCGCTAGCAGCAGGCTCATCCGAGCGACATTGCGATTGTCCTCGCCTGCTTGGTTGGCACAGCCGTAGAAGACCTCGTCGATCGCGACCGGGTCCAATTCCGGACTGCGCTCCAGGAGTGCTTTAAGGGGAAGTGCTCCCAGATCGTCCGCACGAATTCTCGCTAGAGCGCCGCCGTAACGCCCGATCGGCGTTCGAACAGCATCGCAGATCAAGGCTTCTGCCATGACGTTTCCTTTCATGCCATGAGCGAAAGGTTCGTAAGACGGCCGAGTTCGTCCAAAGATAGGCCCTTGACCATCTCGATAACGCGCACTGCTTTCTTACGAATCTCGAAGACTGCGAGGTCCGTATAGACCCGTGAGACGCAAGCGAGCGCCGTTAAAGGGTAGGTGCAAGCCTCCACGAGCTTGCTTTCGCCTTGCTTAGTCAGGAGTTCCATCACCACGAAGGTCTCTCGCGCACCAATTGCGAGATCCATTGCTCCCCCGACGGCCGGGATCGCGCCTGCTTCTGCCGTATGCCAGTTGGCGAGATCGCCTCGGACCGACACTTGGAAGGCGCCAAGCACACAGATATCAATATGACCGCCGCGCATCATCGCGAAGCTGTCTGCATGATGAAAGAAGCTGCCACCTTTAAGCAGGGTCACTGCCTGTTTGCCTGCGTTGATCAACTCCCAGTCCTCCTCGCCAGGAGCCGGTGCCGCCCCCATGCCGAGCACGCCGTTCTCGCTCTGCAGCACGATCTCCCGCTCGAGCGGCAGATAATTCGCAACCTTGGTCGGCAGGCCAATGCCGAGATTTACATAGGCCCCCTCCGGGATATCCTCGGCGACGCGTGCTGCCATCTGGTCACGGGATAAACGCTGCACACTAGCAACTCCGGTCATGCCGCAACTACCGGCTTAGAGGTGATTTCCACAACGCGCCGCACGAAGATACCTGGCGTCACGATGACTTCGGGATCGAGTGCACCCAAGGACACGATTTCGTTGACCTGCGCGATCGTAATTTTCGCGGCGCTGGCCATGATCGGGCCGAAATTCCGGGCTGTCTTGCTGTAAACGAGGTTGCCCCAGCGATCGCCCCGGTGCGCCTTGATTAACGCAAAGTCGGCGTAGATTGGGAGTTCTAGGACGTAGTCGCGACCATTGATGCGGCGCGTTTCCTTGCCTTCGGCGAGAAGCGTCCCGAACCCAGTAGGCGTAAAAATCGCGCCAAGGCCCGCACCGGCCGCTTGGATGCGTGCCGCAAGATTGCCTTGCGGCACTAACTCCAGTTCGATCTCTCCAGCCCGATAGGCTGCATCGAAGTGATGCGAATCCGACTGGCGTGGGAAGGAACAGATGATTTTGCGGACCCGGCCCTCCCGAATGAGTGCTGCGACGCCGCGCTCGCCGTTGCCGGCGTTGTTATTAACGATCGTGAGATCCCGCGCGCCTGAGGCTAGGAGGGCTTCGACTAAATCGTCGGGCATTCCGGCAGTGCCGAAGCCACCGATCATCACCGACGCCCCGTCATGGATGTCAGCCACAGCCGCCTCTACTTGACGGATAGACTTATCGATCATTCGAACTGTCCTCCCGCTCGAAGGAAGCGCTGATCCGCTCGGCCGCAAGTTCTGCGAGCATCATTGTCGGTAGGTTGGTGTTCGCCCCGGGGATGCTTGGCATAACGGAGGCATCGACAACGTACAGGTTCGTGGTGCCGTAGACCCGAAAACTTTCATCGACCACCGCCATCGGATCGTCGGCGCGTCCCATGGCGCAGGTGCCCACGGGATGCCCCATTGGGCTAATCGACGAGAGGATCTGCTGATCGGAAACCGTCCGCCCGCCGCCGTGGAAAGCCGCTGGCGCGCCGCTCTTGAAAGCGCGACTGAAAATTGCCCGTCGGATCGGCGTTGGTGCGCTCGCGGCGGCTTCTGCGGCTAACGCTAGAAACTTTCCGGCTAGACCTGGTCGATTGAACTGCTTGACCGCCAGGGCTCCGGGCAGCAGAAAAGCCTCGTTATATTCGGCGGAGACGCCGGGGTCGCGGAGCATTTGCTCTGCGCACCGGGCAGCTTGGATCATACGGGGCGGGTCGTCAGGGTCCGACATGAAGCGAAAATTGATGTTGGGATTACCCTGCGGATCGTCTGGATTGAGCGTGACCGTTCCTCGGGATTTTGGGGAATAGAGCGCACTTCCAACCAGTGCAAAACTCGGCCCATAGGACTGCCCGCTAACCCTGCCGATCACAAAATTGAACAAATCGCTTGGCGGCGTGCCAGGCCGGTTCGATGATGATTTTAGTCCGGCAAAGGCCCAGCGTCTCAGATGGTTCGCGATACGCTTCCCGCGCGGGAGCGTCAGCGCAAAAAACATATATGGGTGGTTTTGAAGATTTCGGCCGACGCCCGCGCGCTCCAGTACAGGCTCGATACCAATAGCCGACAACTCGTCGCCGGGACCGATACCTGACCTCAAGAGGAGGGCCGGGGAATAGATCGCGCCTGCCGACACGATAATCCGGCGCGCGTGCACATTGATGATAGTGCCCTCGCGTACCGCTTCGATCCCCGTCACTTCGGTGCCGGACATGCATAGCCGGGTGACGTGCGTATCGCCAAGAATCTGCAGATTGGACCGCGCGCGGACCTCTGCGGTCAAATAGCAACTCGCTGAGGTCACGCGAGCCGCGTCATCGATCGCGTTTGGAATGGCGAAGAAGCCGTCGCCGGGCTGCTCGTTGATGTCTACCAGATAGGGCAGGCCGGAGCGTTCCGCCGCCTGCTCCATCGCCCGGGCGAAGGGCGGCCATTGCTCTTTGGGGATGCGGGAGATGGGATGCGGACCAGCAGGTCTATCTTGGCGCTCCCGGTCATTCTCGATCTTCCGGAAGTAGGGCACAACCTCTTCCCAGGAGAGGCCCTCGGCACCAGATTCCGCCCATCGCGCATAATCCGAAGGCGTGCCTCGCATAGCAAACATTCCGTTGATGCTAGAGCCGCCTCCCATGACGCGCGCCTGGGGATAGGGGGCCGGCACGGCATCATCGCGCATTCTCGCGGTAAGACCGCTCCAGAAGTATTCCTCATTCAGCGTAGCCGCGGGGAAGGGGTCGCGGACGTCATCCGGCTCCGGGATCCCAACGTCCCTGCCTGCCTCCAAAAGAACGACTCTACAGAGGCTATTTTCCGAAAGACGGGCAGCCATGATGGCACCTGCCGTGCCTCCACCGATTACGAGAACGTCAGTTTGCATACGCGTCTCTCACCGTTGGCGCCGGCGGCAAACAAATCGCCATAGGTGCGTTGGCCCGCACTACGCTGCGACCTCGTCCAGCGTGGGATAATCCACCTGGTGCCTGCGGATGCGCAGGTCGCCCAATTCGTCGCGTACCCGCACGTGCGCTGGATGGGTCGCGTAAGCGCATAGGGCTTCCTGGCTATTAAAGACGCTGTAGAGAACGACGTCGCAAGCGTACTCGATGCGGCTCGTGTCGATGCCAATCTCGAGAAGGAGGAGCCCGGGGATTTCGCCGCGCAGCGCCTCGAACTTTGCCTTCACAAGGTGAGCAACTCGCTCTCTTTCCGCCGTAGAATCGCCGCGCACGTCCCACATGACAATATGTTTGACAGGCATGCTTTCTCAGCTTTCCGGAAAGCCGACCTTTTGAGGCCAAAGATTATTGAACGGATGGACGGTGCAGTTTGCGTAAATACCGGCAGCGGTGAACGGTTCGCCTGCTACCCATCGTTCCGCAGCCTCTCGGTCCGGAAAGTCGACGACGAGCAGGCTCCCCAATGACGATTGGAGGTCGTCACTCAGTAATGGACCGGCAAACGCAATGCTGTCCGCCACAGCAGCAAGATAGGCCACATGCCGGGGACGGACCTCCTTCCGCAGATCTGCAGCGGCCGGACGGTCAATGAGATAAAAAGCAAATAACACGGCACAACTCCTGTCGATTTAACCGGTCAAGCGCGCGCATTACCCGGCGAGTATAGTTGATCACTCTGGTCAGCCACGTTTCTTTCGGACGGCTGCAATCGCCGTCCATGACCGATCTTCAGATCGCGGACCCGAGCATGAACGGCTCTTTCCGCGGCCCTATCTTTGTTTCGAGGGTGTAAAGAGACGACGACGCAGCAAGGTATAAAGTCCGCCAATCCCGCCCACCCCAATGGAAGTTGCCGACGCGCTCAGGCGTCTGCACCTTTCCGATCAAATCGCCGTCCGGCGAATAGACCCAGAGTCCGCCTGGTGCGGTCACCCAGACATTGCCAAGCTCGTCGCATTTCATTCCGTCCGGGAGGCCGGGATCATCATCTTGCACGATGCCATCCGCAAATATCCGACCATTAAAGAGCGATCCATCGGACTGAACATCGTAGACGCGGATGTTCGTCTGCTCCGTGTCGTTGATGTAGAGCAGTCTTTCGTCGGGTGAGAAGCAAAGTCCGTTGGGCTGACCGAAGGTTTCTCGGTCAACCAGCAACTGTGGCTCTTCACCATCGGGTGGAATGCGGTAGACGCCTTGGAAACCGAGTTCGGCCGCGATATCGACACCGCCGAATTCCGGCATTCGACCGTAGAGCGGATCGGTGAAGTAGATTGACCCATCATCGCGCACCACGATGTCATTCGGACTATTTAGCGTGCGACCTTCGAAATGCGTTGCCAGAATGGTGGGTTTACCGTCAGGCGAATAGCGGGTTACCGCGAACTTTGCCTGCTCGCATATGAGAAGGTTTAGTGTCCGATCATAAGTCATTCCGTTGCCATTATGACTGGGACGCATCACCTCGGTGATCGCGACACCGTCCCAGCGGCGACGAACGTCACCGGGGATGTCGGAGAAAAGAAGATAGTCCTCGCTCGGGTGCCACACCGGCCCTTCAATCCAAATATAGCCAGTTCCGACCTGCCGAGGGGCAGCGTCGAGATCGATCAGACGCTCGAAATCGGGATGAAGGGGCAGGTGAAGCATTATCGCTCGCTCGCTTTTAAACTGTACTGAACGCCTTGCGCCTGTGTCACTGCGCGCTGACGGGATCAGATGCAGGGATCGAACCCGGGCCGCCCTTGAGAGCGAAGCGGCCAGGCCATTGATCTTCGATCTCTGATATGCGGTGCGTGATCCGCCACTTCCCGTCCGCCTCGCGGCGCAGTTTGTCGAGATAGCGGCCCATACCCCAGATGAACGACGGCTCGCCGTCGCGTGGATCGAAACGGAACATGTAGCTCACCACTTCGGCGGTATCTCCGTCGATCTGGACGCGCGGATTGAAGGCAAGGTGCTTGTGGTAGAGGTCCGGCGCATGCGAATGGCGGCGCGCAAAGTCGATCGTGCCGGCTTCGCCTTCCCAGCGGTTCACTGAACCGTCGAGACGCTTCGTTTCTCGAATCGCGTCTCTTGTGAAGACGTCGACCAACCGGTCGAAATCACCGTAATCCAGCGCCTGACCATATTGGTTCAGCGTGTCGACTATGGCGTTTCGATCCTCAAGCGTTTGTAGGCGCTTCTTCAGAGCCTCAATATCGCTATCTTCCATGTCTCTCCCCAAATTTCGCTGCCGACAAGCCTTTAAACCTAACGGCGCACGGTGACCGCGTGCGTAAACCCGCGGGCTAAACTCCATTTCCCGGGCCCAGGTTTTACGCCGGAAGTCGCGCTCGGATAAAGGCGATCCGGCGAAATGTCTTTTCCGTTTGGCGGAAAGATCGCGGTTTTTCAGAGCCGCGCGGTCTTCATCGGCCTTGTGAGCCGGGGTCTTAGGGAAGGCGGCTGGAAGGCACTCAGTCCTAATTCTCCAATCCGACCGGATCTCGATCGAAGCTGGTCCACTTGCTTTCGTAGTCCATCCGATGAAAGTGCTCGACCAGGAAGTCGATGAAAGTTCGGACTTTCGCCGACATGTGCCGGCGACTTTGAAAGGCGAGATTGATCTGGAGCCGCGGCATGTCCCATTCGTCGAGGACCGATATCAGGCGACCAGCAATCAGATCGTCATAAACTACGCATTTCGGCTGAACGAGAATGCCCATGCCTTTTAGGGCAGCGGCGCGCAGCACATGGCCGTCATTCGATTCCAGCAACCCCTTTAATTTGACCTGCGCGGTTTCTTTGCCGCGGCGAAGAACCAAGTCATTGGGTGATTTATCATACGTGTAGATGAGCATTGGCAGGCTCGAGAGGGATTCGACCCCTTCTGGTGGCCCGTGCTTGGCGAGGTATTCAGGTGACACGGTTAGTATCCGGCGTGTCTGTGCCAGGCGGCGGATCATGATTGCCGAATCGTTTTCATACTCGCGTGCGCGGATCGCTACGTCGATATTGTCATCAACCAGATCATGGTATCGATTAGCGACCTCCACATGTACGGTAACGTTAGGGTAGCGCGCCGTGTATTCGTCAAGCAGGGGGGCGATATGCACCGAGAAGAACAGCGATGCAGATACGCGAAGAACGCCTGTCGGATTAAGGCTGGTCGCGTTTACAGCGGTATCCGCTTCGCGCATGTCACCCAGGAACGTCCTGCAGCTGCTATAGTAACTCTCGCCGACTTCCGAGAGCGTCAGCCGTCGGGTACTTCGATGGATCAGGCGGGCACCGAGCCGTTCCTCGAGAGACGATAGATGCCGGCTGGTTGCCGCATTGGACATGCCCAGCGCTTCAGCCGCTTTCGAGAGGCTACCAAGCTCTGCGGTCAGGACAAAAACCTCGACCTCTCTCCACCGATCCATGCATCTCTCCGCTATTAATTATTGGTGATTGGACGCCATGATAGTTCCATCTGGCGGAAATGTCATTTGAACCTATTGGCGCTAACGTCGGCAGCCCTGCTGCCATACGATGTGCGTAGTTTGAGGATTGGAGGCTCTTCGGACTGCTCGTACGGACCTCCAGAGAAGGTCGGAAAGCATGCCCATCGTTACCTGCGTGGAAGACCTTCGGCTTCTGGCTCGGAAGCGCGTACCGCGCATGTTCTACGATTATGCGGATTCAGGATCCTGGACGGAAACCACCTACCGCGCCAACGAGACGGACTTTGCCAAGATTAAGCTTCGGCAACGCGTGGCGGTGAACATGGAGGATCGCACGCTAGCGTCGACGATGGTCGGCATTCCTGTCGCCATGCCAGTGGCTTTATCGCCGACGGGTTTAACCGGGATGCAGCATGCGGACGGCGAAATCCTCGCCGCGCGCGCTGCCAAGAAATTCGGGATACCGTTCACCTTGTCGACGATGAGCATCTGCTCAATCGAGGACATTGCCACCCACACGAGCGCTCCTTTCTGGTTCCAGCTCTACATGATGCGCGATCGCGGGTTCATGGAGCGGCTCATCGAGCGGGCACGCGCTGCAAAGTGCAGCGCTCTCGTCCTGACCCTCGATCTGCAAATCCTCGGTCAACGCCACAAAGACCTGCGTAATGGGCTGTCGGCCCCCCCCAAGCTCACGATCCCGAATATCGTGAACATTGCGACCAAGCCGCGCTGGTGGACATCGATGCTGCGCACCCGCCGCCACAGCTTCGGCAACATCGTCGGACACGTACAGGGCGTCGAGGATGTCAGCAGCCTATCGTCGTGGACAGCCACGCAGTTCGATCCGAAGCTTGATTGGGACGACGTTAAATGGGTCCGCAAGCTTTGGGGTGGCAAGCTTATCTTGAAAGGCCTCATGGATCCGGAGGACGCACGGCTTGCGGCGGATTCTGGAGCCGATGCATTGATCGTCAGCAATCATGGCGGTCGACAATTGGATGGCGCCCCGAGTTCTATTGAGGCGCTGCCAGCAATCGTAGACGCGGTTGGTAGCGGAACCGAGGTTTGGGTCGATGGCGGCATCCGTTCGGGCCAGGACGTACTTAAGGCCATCGCATTGGGTGCGCATGCGACGATGATCGGGCGGCCATTCCTCTACGGCCTTGGTGCGCTTGGCGAGGAGGGAGTAGCGCGTTGCCTTGAGATCATCCGCAATGAATTGGATGTGACGATGGCGCTTTGCGGGCACCGAGACATCCGAACGGTCAGCAGAGATATCCTGCTCTCCGGTCCGTTCGTCCCCGCGGGCCGAACAGCCGCTGCTTAGTCTGATTGCGGCGGTTCCCCGTTCCAGGCCCGCGTGATCAGAGCGCAGATAGGGGCGCTTTCGAGCGCTCGTGGGTTCCAGTAGGGGTTGGCCAAGGCGCGCTCGGTTGCTTCGTTGATCGCGGTACCAAGCATACCTAAGTCCTTCAGCCCGCGCGCTGCTCCTACGGTTCCCGCCAGCTCGTAGAGCGCCCGAGCCGGGTCCGGCCCCAGCACCCCCTCTAGCTGCGCTTTGACCTCCGGCACCGCCGGCAGGTTATAGGCGAGCGCGTGCGGCAACACGATTGTATGCGTCTCGGAGTGCGGCAGGTTGAACGAACCTCCGAGCGTATGGCAAAGCTTGTGATGAATCGCCATGCCGACGGCTCCAAGGCATGTGCCGCACAGCCACGCACCATAGAGCGCTTTGGCGCGTGCACCGCGATCGTCGGGATTGTCCATGATCCCAGGCAGCGCCTGCGTCAGCGCTCCGATGCCCTCCAGCGCCATCAGCGAGACGATTGGATTGCGGTCGCGCGCATATAACGCCTCCACAGCGTGCGCGATGGCGTTCAGGCCGCTCGTGCCGGATAACCTCGGTGGCAACGACAGGGTGAGATCCACGTCATAGACCACGACTTCCGGCAGGACCCTTGAGTCTGACTGCGTAACTTTCGCCCCATCCTTCGTCTCGCCGAGGATCGGGGTCATCTCGGAGCCGGCGTAGGTGGTCGGCACAGCGATCTGCGGAAGATCGGTGCGCATCGCCAGTGCCTTCCCGAGCCCAATCGCCGAACCGCCGCCGACAGCGACAATGCCGTCAACCCGTGCGTCGCCGACGACTGACATCGCGCGCTCGGTAACCTCCACGGGTGTGTGCATCACAGCGTTGGCGAACATCTCGGCCGCGCGTGCACCGAGTTGGGAGGCTACGAGATGCGCTTGGTCAGTCTGATCGGCGGTTGAGACAATGAGCAACCGCTCAAGACCAAGCCGCTCCGCTTCGTCGCCAAGGCGCTCGATAGTACCTGTACCAAACACCACACGGCTCGGATTAGCAGCGTAAACAAAGTCCATCGCGGGATATCTCCAGGCGTGCGGGATCGCACGACGGTAGAGCCAGAGCCGATCAGATACACACCTGCCTAACGCGGATCATGCCACCCCCGAGCAAAACAACCTTCCACCAGCCGGAACGATCGCGGACCGGCATGCGAGGTCAGACAATATCGAACGTCCGGTTATGCACTGCAGCCGTTGTTCCAGCGGGCGGAAATATGATTTCCGCGTGGCTGGCTTGGTGTTCGTTCGTGCTCACCGCTACCTCGCGCCATTGGTGAAATTGGGCGAACCCATGCGCAACCTCGACGAAGACAATATCACCCGCGCTGTTCTCGCGATGCACGCGAGAGCGCAAAGTGTCCGACTCAAGCAGGTGATGACCAGCCTGGTGCAGCATCTTCACGCCTTCGCGCGGGACGTTCAGCTCACCGAAGCGGAGTGGTTTGAAGGGATTCAGTTCCTTACGAACGTGGGCCACATCACAACCGACGTGCGGCAGGAGTTTATCCTGCTGTCCGACACGCTCGGCCTCTCTATGCTGGTAACTGCCTTGAACAACAAGAAGCCCCGTGAATGCACAGAGGCGACTGTGTTCGGTCCTTTCCATGTCGAAGGCTCTCCGCATTTCGAACTGGGAGAGGACGTTTCGGAAGGCGTCCTAGGGGAGCCGTGTTTCGTCAAGGGCTGCATCGTCGGCCTTGACGACGAGCCGGTTCCGCGTGCCGAGCTACAGGTCTGGCAGGCGGACGCTACGGGGATGTATGATGTCCAGTACGACGCGCTTCCTGACGGAACCCATGAGCATCACGCGCGCGGCACCCTTAACGCGGACGAACGCGGTCAATTTCATTTTCGGACGGTCCGCGCCGAAGCTTACCCAATCCCCCACGACGGGCCGGTTGGGCGGATGCTGGAAGCGCTCGGTCGGCATCCTTGGCGGCCGGCGCACCTGCACTTCATGATAACCGCACCAGGGTATGAGCGCCTGATCACCCACGTTTTCCGCGAGGGTGACAAGTATCTAGATTCGGACGCCGTTTTTGGGGTGCGCTCTTCGCTCATCACCAAATGGATCGAGCATCCCGCCGGGGAAACCCCTGATGGCGGGCACAGCGAGACAGCGTTCTACACCATGGATTTCCGATTTGTCCTGAACCCGCTCGCTGTACAAGGGGAACTGCCGGTACGGCGGAAGCGGGCATCAGCCACGCGAGCGACATGATGCGCGACAAGCGAACCCTGATCACCGGCGCGGGCCTGATTTCGATGGATGACAAGATCGGCGTGCTCAATCGCGCCTCGATCCTCATCGAGGGCACGAAGATCCGCGACGTCGGCGTCGATCTTCCGATCAGCGCTGATGACGTCGACGAAAGCATCGATGCAACGGGTTCCATCATTGTGCCCGGCTTTATCAACGCGCACATGCATACCTGGCAGACAGCGCTACGCGGCGTCGCCAGCAACTGGACGCTCGCGGAATATTTCCGCTGGGTTCATGCCGGCCTGGCGACCAGATTTACGCCCGCTGATCTTGAAATTGGCACCTATGCGGGTGCTATGAACCAGCTGAACGTGGGCACAACGACCCTCGTCGATTGGTGTCACAATAATCCGACCCCTGCTCATACCGATGCAGCGATCGATGGTCTTGAGCGTAGCGGTATCCGCGCCGCCTTCTTCCACGGAAGCCCGAAGCCAGACCCTAAACCCGGTGAACGGCCATTCTGGGAGGTCGCACATCCCCGCCAAGAGGTCGAACGACTGCTATCCCAGGCCCGCTTTGGCCCGGGGTCGCTGCTGAGCCTCGGCATGGCGATCCTCGGGCCGCATTACTCGACACTCGAGGTTTCCCTAGCCGACTTCGCTCTAGCGCGCGAGCTCAACCTTACTGCGTCGATGCACCAAGGGGGGGGGGCGCCGCGCGAGCCGGGAGGCTGGGACAAACTCGAGAAGCAGGGCCTTCTCGGGCCCCACATCAATATCGTCCATGGCAACGACCTTGGGGACGACCGGCTTGACCGGTTCGTCGATCATGGAATGAGTTTCTCGGTCACACCGGAAAACGAGATGACACAGGGCCATGGCCACCCGATCATCGGCCGGCTGCGGGATCGCGGTGTCGCGCCATCGATCGGCGTGGATTTGGAGTCCGGCCTGTCCGGTGAGATGTTCACCGCAGCCCGCACCGCGCTCGTCCACCAGCGCTCGCTCGATAACGCCGCGTTCCGTTCAGCCGCTGCCGTCGATCAGGCACCTATTCCGTCGACATCGACGATCGCGACGGCCGAGGCGCTTCGGTGGGTGACGATCGAGGGCGCCCGCATGATCGGGCAACTCGATCGGATTGGTTCGGTGACGCCCGGCAAGGACGCGGATATCGTTCTGATCGACGCGCGCCTTCCTAATATGCAGCCTGTACATGATCTCATCAACAGCGCGCTGATGCAGACCAGCCTGGCAAACATCGCCTCTGTTATGGTCGCGGGTATCTGGCGCAAGCGACGCGGTGCGCTCGTCGATGAGATGGGCCGAGCGCTCGACCCGGCGGCATGGCTGGATCCGCTGCGCGCCTCGGGCGCACGCCTCGCCGCAGACGTCGGCCTCCGGTCTCTGCTCGGCGACTCATAGCGCGCGATCAAGTGCGCATCAGCCGGCGGATCACCGCCACCCAACCTCAAGGAAACACAATTATCATGACCCAACTCGATATAGTCGGAATCTGCGGTAGTCTGCGTGCCGGTTCCATTAATCGCCTAGCGCTTCAGCTGATCGGCCAGTCGATGCCGGAGCAAATGTCGCTTGATCTCATCGACATGCGTGAAATTCCGATGTTCGACGGCGACCTACTCGCTCAAGGGCTTCCAGCGTCAGTCGTGGCGCTGCGCGAGCGGATCAGGAAGGCCGATGCCGTCGTCATCGCCACACCGGAATATAACTACTCCATTCCCGGCATGCTCAAGAATGCCCTCGATTGGGTAAGCCGCGGCGACGATCAGCCGTTCAACTATAAGCCGGTAGCCATTCTCTCGGCCTCGCCCGGCCCGGTCGGCGGTGCCCGCGTGCAATATGATCTCCGCAAGGTCTTGCTGTTCATGAATGCGCAGGTGCTTGCCAAACCGGAGGTCTTCATCGGCGGGGCGGTTGGCAAATTTGCCGAGGATGGCAGCTGTAGGGACGAGGTCACCAAGAAGTTTGCCAACGATCAGATGACGGCCTTCCATCACTGGATCGGTGCGGTGAAGCGGATGACCAGCACGAACTGAACCCACTACCCGGCAGGCTCGCTCGCGATGGGGCGGGCCTGTTGTCATGATCGCCCTTCTTTCCGGCCGCCGCCCAGAAGCGTTGCTGCCGAGCCCTTCCAGAGGCACCGAAATGGCGCAGCCCAAACAGAAGCCGCTCTACCTTCTCAAACGCCTGGCCTCCCTCACGCAGGCGCAATTCACCGATCATTGGCTGAACGTTCATGCAGCGTTGCTGAGATCAATACCGGAATGGTCGCGGCTGCGTAGCGGTTACGTCCAGAACCACCTGATCGGATCAGGCCTGATCGGCGATTGGACGTTTCCCTATGATGGCGTGACGCAGGTGTTCGTCCGTCCAGGGACCGAGGGCGGCCCCGCCTTTCCGCAGCTACCAGTTTTCCACGATAAGGTCGTTCCCGACGAATTGAGCTTCCTCGATCGCGAGCGCGTCATTGTTCTCAAGACGCTCGAACACATCGTTCTGCCCGGCAGCGCAGCGGTGAAAGTCATCGTCTTCCATCGTCGATACCCAGGCACTACGCTAGAGTCGTTCATCGAGCACTGGCAGGGCGCTCACAAGGACCGCCTCCTTGAACAGGTCGACTTTACGCAAGAAATTCGCGGCTATCGCCAAAATCCTCTGATCGCGGGCGAAAGTCGCTACCTTTCAGGTGAGCCTCTCGAAGCGAGCGAGGACTTCGACGGCGCTTCCGAATTTTGGTTCGACACGGTGAACGCGGCGGTGACAGCCTTCGCTTCGAGAGGATTCAAGGTCGCCATACGCGACGACCCGACAGGCCATTTTTCAATCAGGCGTGAATACGCGTGCCTCGTCAACCCGGTCATCATCCTCCCGGAATGACGCCACGCCCGACTCCATGGATTTAGCTCGTTCATCAAAGCGATTTTTCCGGCCACTGGAAAAGAGATTTATCCAACCTGCCGTTTATCAAGCTGGAATCGTGTTCTACCTTTCATAGTAGCGGAAGTGATCTCTATGCCTTCCTGACGGCTGCCATGCCGCCTTGCGGCAAGACCGGGTCTCCTTCCGCCAACAAAGATGCCAGCACTTGGCACGAGCAGTGAGGGAGAGTCATGAGCATGGTTGCGTCTGATAAGCCGATCCTGCCCGACAGGTCTGACGCTGTCGCGGATCGACGCGAGTTTCGGCGCGTGATCGTCTCTGGTTATCTCGGGTGTTCAATCGAGTTCTACGACTTCTTCCTTTATAGTGCCGCAGCCGCGCTTGTTTTTGGGCCTGTCTTTTTCGGCGACCTTTCTCCACTGATGAGCACGGTCGCGGCCTATGCGACGTTTGCCGCCGGCTTCATCGCGCGGCCGCTCGGCGGTATTATCTTCGGACACTTCGGAGATCGGCTCGGGCGCAAGCGGATGCTGATCATCACGATTTGGATGATGGGCATCGCCTCTGTGCTGGTCGGGTTGCTTCCAACGCCGGCGACCATCGGCTGGCTCGCGCCGGCCTTGCTGGTCTTCCTTCGGGTTGTCCAAGGTCTGGCAGTAGGGGGCGAGTATGGCGGCGCTCTGATGATGGCGGTCGAGCATGGCGACCAGTCTCGTCGCGGCTTCTTCGCTTCACTCATCGCGATCGGCGCGCCGACAGGTACCGTGCTGGGCTCGATCGCATTCGGCCTGGTCAGGCTTTTGCCCAACGACCAATTCCTGGATTGGGGATGGCGGCTGCCGTTCCTTTCGAGTGCGGTGCTGCTCGGACTTGGTCTCTACATCCGGAACCAGGTCAGCGAATCCCCGGTATTCCTTGAAGCACTGGAACGGGAAGGCAACGACAACCGCTTCCCGCTCGGACAATTATTACGCTTGGAGTGGAAGCCCGTCATCCTCTCCGTGGTGATTTCGGCAGGGCCGCTTGCTGTCTTCATTGTCGGATCGACGTTCACCCAGACCTACATCGAGAAGATTGGCTTCGATACGACCGTTGCGCTGTTTGCGCTGGCAATCGCTAATCTGGTCAATTTGGCCTGGTTTCCGGTCTGCGCGCACCTGAGTGATAAGTACGGTCGCCGCCCCGTGCTGCTCGTTGGCTTCTTGCTCTCGCTGCTGCTCGTCGGCCCCAATTTCATGCTGGTCACAACCGGCAATCCTTATCTTACGGTGCTGGCTTTCTGGCTGCTCGGGTCGTTCGCGGCCGGGCCGATCTACGGATCCCTGGGCGCATTCCTCAGCGAGCAGTTCAGCACGCAGACCCGATATACCGGCGCGTCGATCGGCTATCAACTCGGCTCGACCTTGGGTGCCGGCCTCACCCCGCTGATCGTAACCTCGATCTATGCCGCCAGTGGGGGCACCACCGTCGTTGGTGTTTGCGCCTTCCTAATCGGCTTCTGCCTGATCTCGATGCTGTGTGTCGCGCTGTCTCCGGAAACACGCGGCATGAGCATCTCGAACTAAGGGGCTCGTCTATGAAGCGCGTGCCACCCTAATCGTCGCGCAAGCCGACAAAAGCCGATCGTCCAGACATCACCGACGCCCAGTCGTCTGTGAGCGGGGGGGCGTTTGCACTCAATCAAGCAAAAATAACGAGGGAGGATGATGATGACTAAGAGGGCGAAATATCTGCTGATGAGTGTCTCGTCGTGTCCGCTGCTGAGCGCTTCGGTTGCGGGCGCCCAGACTGCTTCACCCCCGGCCGTGGTAACGGCGCCGGGCGCTTCCGAAGCGCCTGCCGCGAACGCCCCGGCGGCGACAACGTCAGCGCAGTCCGCAGATCAGGGTGGTGTACAGGATATCATTGTCACGGCACAGAAGCGCCAGGAGACGGCAAACCGGGTCGGGATGTCAATCACAGCCGCATCGGGAGACGACCTGAAGCTCAGGGGGATCACGAGCGCCATCGATCTGGTGAAAATCGTCCCCGGCTTCAACTTTACCCAGAGTAACTATGGCGCCCCGGTCTACTCGCTACGCGGCGTCGGCTACTATGATACCAGCCTAGGCGCACCGCCCGCCGTCAGTGTGTATGTCGATGAAGTCCTGTTGCCGTTCTCGATCATGTCTATCGGCGCAACACTCGATCTCGAGCGTGTCGAGGTACTCAAAGGTCCCCAGGGCACGCTCTTTGGCGCAAACTCGACCGGAGGCGCGGTCAACTACATCGCGGCAAAGCCGACCAGCACGTTCAAAGCCGGGTTCGACGCGACTTATGGCAACTTCAACCGTCTGAACGTCGGGGGCTTCGTCAGCGGCCCGATTTCCGATACCTTGAAAGCCCGCATCTCCTTCAGCAACGAGCATAGCGGCGACTGGCAATACAGCTACACGCATGATGCCAAGCGCGGTAAAAGCGACGTCTTCATGGGCCGCGTGCTGCTTGACTGGACGCCATCTGACCGCCTCAAGGTTCGGATAAACGTCAACGGCTACACGGACCGCTCCGACAACCAGGCCGCACAACTTGTGGCAGTGCTCCCGTCCGCCCCGGCCGTTGTCAAAGCCCAGCCGCTGCCGCCAGGAAACAACCGCGCTGCTGACTGGGACGATCTCGACCCCTATCGACGCAAGGCCGACTTCCTGCAGGCATCTGTTCGCGTCGACTACGATATCAACGACGCTATGCAGCTTACCTCGATTACGGCCTATGACACGTTCGATCGCGACAGTGTGACCTCGGCCGATGGCACCCGCGTGCAAAACTTCGCAGCCGCGACCCCAGGCTCCTCGCGTGATTTTGGGCAGGAGCTTCGGCTGTCAGGAGACATCGACCGTGTTCGTTATGTGCTAGGCGGAAGCTACTCGTACGACAACGTCAAAGACTCGGCCAATGCGCTCGCGGACGTCTCGAGCCTTCCCTTCAAGAAGTCGATCGGGACGGCCAACCAGAAGGTGAACACCGCCGCGATCTTCGGCAATCTCGATTATCGGTTTACCGATACGCTCACCTTACAAGGAGGCGTCCGCTACACAGACCTCCACCGCAAGTTCAATGGTTGTCTTTACGATAGTGGCGCTGGCGATCTCGCTGCCACGCAGTCGGCTGCCGCAAGTCGGCTGCTCGGGCGGCCAGTGGTCTTTCCCGCGGGTAGTTGCGTTACGCTGGGCCCCGATTTTCTGCCGATCCTCGATAGGGAGAAGCTCAATGAAGACAACGTATCCTGGCGAGCTGCGATCAATTGGCAGGTAACTCCTCGGGCCCTGCTATACGCGAACGTCAGCCACGGCTATAAGAGTGGTGCGTTTCCAGTGGCAAATGCAACAAACTATTTGCAGTTTGCCGCGGCGATTCAGGAGGATGTTATCGCCTATGAGGCGGGCTTCAAGCTTACAGCCTTCAACAGGACTCTCCAACTCAATGGCGCTGGCTTCTACTACGATTATCGCAACAAGCAACTTCGCGGTCGCCGGATCGATGAGATTTTCGGCTCCCTGAACGTTTTGGTGAATGTTCCCAAATCGTCCATAACTGGTGGAGAGATCCAGGCGACTTTGCGCCCGGCTAAGGGACTGACGATCAGCGCCGGCGCCACCTACGTGGATTCCAAGATCCGAGGTGACTTTTTGAACTATGACGCGCTTTCGCAGTTCGGAAATTTTTCAGGCGAGGCACTCCCGCTGACGCCAAAATGGCAGGCGACCGGCGATGGCCAGTATGAATTTGCCCTGTCCAGCGAAATGCGGGCATTTGTTGGTGGCAGTATTAATCACCAAGGGGCGACCCACGCCGGTCTTGGTACCAACCCGTTGTTTGCCATTCCCTCCTATACGCTTCTTGATGCCCGCGTCGGTATCGAGACGCCCGACGACCGCTGGCGTCTGGTCGCCTTTGTGCGAAATATCACCGACAAATATTACTGGACGAACACCTTCCAGTCGGGTCCCAACGTGGTAATTAAATATACAGGTCAACCTCGTACCTTTGGAGCTACGCTTAGTTATCGCTACTAGTCGGAATTGACTGGACATCCGAAAAGTCGTTTCATTGCTTGGAGACGTGAGCTACCGCCTTCCTAACTTGGTGTTAGGCTCGGATCGCGTCACCAGACGCCAATCTGAATTGACCTAGAGTTATGGATAACTTCGATCCTAATTCTGAGGACAAGAGGTGACGATGGGGGATGACCTGCTCCCCAGAAATAATGCCATTGGTAAGTTAGCTCGTCAGATGGAGACGAGTGATGCCGCGAGGCCGTTTTACCGAAGATACGATCATTGCGGCGTTGCGCGAGCATGAGGCTGGCGTGAAGACGGCCGATCTGTGCCCCAAGCACGGGATCAGCGATGCTACAAGCTACAATTGGAGGTCGAAGTACGGCGGGATGACAGTGTCGGAGGCGCACTGTTGCGCACGCTGGAAGATGAGAACCGACAGCTGAAGAAGCTGCCGGCGGAGTCGATGCTCGACGTTTCAGCTGAAGAATCTGCTGGGAAAAAACTAACTGACCCGGTCTGTGGAGCGCTACGCTGTGGTGGAGAAGTTAATGGCCGATCACGGCTTATTTGAGCGTCGCGCCTGCAGGCTGATCGGGGTCAATCTGTCGGCGTGGACTATTAGCCACTACGCGGGCAGGACGATGTTTGCGCAAGCGGATACGCGAGATCGCCAACGACCGCCGGCGGTTCGGCTACCGGCGGCTGGCGATCCTTCTCAAGCGCGAAGGGAAAGGCATGAATTCAAAGAAGGTCTACCGGCTGTATCGCGAGGAGCGACTGAGCGTCCGCAAGCGTGGTGGCCGCAAGCGCGCGTTGGGAACGCGGGCGCCGATGGCGATCCTGCAGCAACCCAATCAGCGCTGATCGCTCGACTTCGTGTCGGACTCGTTGGCCTTCGGCCGGCGGTCCCGTATGCTCAACGTCATCGACGACTACAGTCGGGAGTGCCTGGGATGCATTGTCGATACCTCGCTGTCGGGTCGGCGGGTCGTTCGCGAGCTAAGCGCCATTGCCGAGCGTCGCCGGCTGCCGTGCATGGTGGTCAGCGACAATGGCACCGAGCTCACCAGTCACGCCGTCCTCGCCTGATGCCAGGACACCGGGGTCGAGTGGCATTACATCGCGTTGGGCAAGCCGCAGCAGAACGGCTTTGTGGAGTCGTTCAATGGTCGCTTGCGCGACGAGTGCCTGAACGAGCACCTGTTCTCCTCGTTAGCTGCGGCGAGACGGATCATCGAGGCATGGCGGACGGACTACAACACCGTGCGCCCGCACAGCAGCCTTGGCAAGATGGCACCCGCCGAGTTTACGAACCGCCCACGCCAGGGGCATATGGACATCGAAACTAAGGTATCAGCGGCCTGAAAACGGGCGGCACGTCAGCCGCTAAACTGGCTTTCATACTATTTGCATCGCCATGAGCCCCCGCCACCGCTATTCCCATGCTGTCCTACTATGTTGCTGGTTGGAGATGAATGTGCTGCCGCCTACAAACCTCACCGCTGTGTTCGATCGCGTCACCGAACATTGGTCTCCGAAGGTGATCGGCCAAGTCAATAACCAGCTTCTCAAGGCTGCGAAGCTGAAAGGCGAGTTGATTTGGCACGCCCATGATGGCCAGGACGAATTGTTTTACATCGTAAAAGGTTCTCTACGGATCGAGTTCGAAGATGGCGCGGTCGATCTTAAGAAAGGGGACTTCCTGACTGTACCTAGAGGTGTTCGCCATAACCCCGTGGCTCGGGAGGAATGCTGGGTGCTTCTGATCGAGCCGGCTGATACCAAGCACACCGGCAATGAAATGACTTCGCGCACCCGCACTCTAAAGCAGCAGCTATAGCTTAGCTACGCTGCTGCTGCCAACCGCACCAGTCGTCGATCTAAACGAGGGAGTTCGCGGACGTCGTTGTGAACCGCGCCGGGTCCACCGGAGGCGTTGGGTGAGTCACGCCGCCATATCGATGTTGTCCGCGGCAGCATAATATTGATTTTCGGGTTCGCAAGGGCACCGACTTCAGCGCCCATGGCCCCGACGCCATCGCTGCCGTGGCCGTTACCTGTTTGATCCCACGGTTTGATGGTGCGATCCTTTCGTAAGAATGGAAGGAAGCAGTATGGGACAGGTACGTCACGGGAGCGCCACGACCACGCACGCTGTCCGAGCAGCAATACCGCGATCGCAAGCTTCGCTCTCGACGCTGAGCCGAGAGCTTGGGATCACCCCGAAGACGGCGGCGAAGTAGCGCAAGCGAGCGAAGGTCGAGGCTTTTTCTGAAGATTGGGCCGAAGACCCCTCGCTCCACGACCTTGACCGAAGCCGAGGAGGCAGCGGTCGTCGCATTCCGGCGTCACACACTCCTGCCGCTCGACGATTGCCTCTATGCGTTGCAGCCGTCGATGCCGCATCTGACACGCTCAGCGCTGACAGTTGCCTTCAGCGTCATGGCATATCCCGTCTGCCGGACAATGAGGGGGCAAGCTGAAGCGACAGCGCTCCAAGCGCTACCCTATCGGTTTCTTTCACGTGGCCATCGCTGAGATGCAGACCACAAAGGGCAGGCTTTACCTGTTCATCGGCATCGACCGCACCAGCAAGTTCGAGGTCACTCAACTTGTCGGCAAGGCTGATCGACGGACAGCGTGAGAGTTCATGGAACACCTGCTGAACCGCATTCACACGATCCTGACCGCCAACGGCATCCAGTTCGCCGAGCAACCACGCAACCGCAACACCGCCTGGTTGCGCCAAATACGCTTTGACATGATCTGCGAAGCCAATGACATTGAGCATCGGCTTTACCAAGCGAACCAACCTTGGGCCAACGGTTAGGTCGAGCAGATGAACCGCACGATTAAGGAAGCGACCGTCAAACGCCTTCACTACGAGAGCCACGAGCAACTGCGAGTGCACCTCGAAGACTTCATGGAAGCCTAAAATTTCGCCCGCCGGCTTAAGACACTCAGTCGCCTCACGCCTTACGAATAGATCGCCAAAATCTCGACGTCAGAGCCGGATAGGCCCATCATCGATCCGATCTCTCAGATACCGGAACTAAACACCTAGGTGTTTGCAACGTTATAGTTCGCCATAGCCGGCTGTAATTCGTCAATCACCCATTGTCGGAAAGTAGTTGTGCCAATAAACGCCTTGGCACGCGATGCAACGTTGTCCATCCCCTCCTCTTTAGCACGCAGCATATCTACAAACCCTTGGGCGAATGCATCGGTAAGTCCACTTGCCATGGCAGCTTCTTTATACGCTTCGTACGTCTGATGCTGATATTGAATATCTCGGCCTGTCACCTCAGAAATGATAACCGCCAAATCAAAGTATGAGAGATCTTCGGGCCCGAGGACAGGTACGTCTTCCTGCCCGGACCAGTTACGATTGATTAGCAGCCCCGCAGCAGCCGCAGCGCTATCCCGGGCGGCAGTGTGGGGTAGTTTCTTGTGGGGCGCGATCGGACCGGGCATCCGACCGTCACAAAGGAGGCCAACCATTCTCAAAGCGTTGTCCATGAAGGCCGGTAGTGCGATGCCGCGGATCGCAACTCCGGTAGATCGAAGCAGATCAACCATATGGATCGAACCAGTCGCGTTGCCTGCATGCTCCTGCCATGAGGTGCCCCGGCCAAGAGTGGTCACCGCGACGACATGACGGACGCCGTGCCGGCGTATCGCTTCTGCGCCCGGCCGTGCGAAGTCCACTGTCGCGGCAGCAGGGGTTGACGCCGGGGACGGCGGGCAGAGCCAGAATACGGCATCCGCTCCTTCAAACGCCTTATCAACGGTAGCTGCATCGCCATGCGAACCAGTCACCACCTTGACCTTATCCCGCAGATCATGGGGCAACTTGGCTGGATCGCGCGCGACAACGCGGACAGGTTCGCTCGCCTCAGTAAGATGGCGGACGACATGTCGGCCAATATTGCCAGTAGGGGTAGTAACAACAATCATCAACCGAGCTCCGATCTTTTGCCGATATTCAACGGCTCGCCTGCAGCATGTACAACGACAGGAAAGCGCTTGGACTGGGAATTCCAGGACATTCAGTATTCTTAATTACGGGCCTAGCAGACGTCGCGCCTGAGCCTCCTTACGGAGTCGATCCGAGAGACTTGGACCATCATAATTTTGCCGCATGGATCGATTTGGTAAGAAGTCTAGCCTTTGTACGTTCCCCCAAACTGCACCGGCACGAGGTCAGCTCGCTCGTTGCCCGACCGGATTAATTCAATAATTGCGGCCGCTACCTGCTCAGGCGAGTGACGGTAGTTCGCTACACCAGCCTCCATTTTTTTCGCTTGTTCTGATCCTGCCTTCAACGAAACGATGAACTCGGTCTCAGTGATAAACGGAAACATCGTAGATACGACAATACCCGTATCGATCAACTCGGCACGCGCTACATTCGACAGTGTCGCCAAGGCAGCCTTGGAGCTGTTGTAAGCTCCGGTATTCGGGAGGGGCGTGAAGATGATGCCCGAACTCACATTTACGATGCTACCCCGTTGTTGAGCACGCATTAATGGCAGAACTGCCTGCATCGTCATAAACGGCGCAAGAACGTTGAGCTCCAAGAGTGCGCGAAAATCGTCGACTTGTATTTCCTCAATGGATCCTTGCAGCCCTTGCCCGGCATTGTTTACCAGAACATCGATACGTCCAAAGTGGTCGCCGGCGATCCGGACCGTCTCTACAACCTCAGCCGCGTTCGTGACGTCACAGCGCAAGGCAAGGGCATTTCCTAGTTCATCAGCGAGCGCCTGAATGCGATCCTCGCGGCGTGCCGCCAGAATGAGACACGCTCCCTGTGCTGAGGCGAGCCTTGCCGTTGCTGCCCCGATCCCCGATGATGCGCCTGTGATCAGCATTACTGAGCCATTAATGTCCATAAAATTCTCCTTTGGTTTGTCAGTCGGATCAGGGCTGTCGACAACAACCCCGCCTGTAGAAGCATATAGCTATCACTTGATAGCTATCTTTCAAGGGGGTTCATGATTGTGGTGCCGGACGACGAACAGATTCTTTTCGAACTTGCCGACGCAGTGCATGGGATCGCGCGCCAGTTAAGGGTGCCCGACGATCTTGTTCCCGGTCCGTGCACACCGATCGAGATTACGGTGATGCGTTATGTGCAGCAAAACCCCGGAGTATCGGCAAGCGATGCCGCCGCAGCTACAGGTTTACCGACAAGCAACCTCAGTAGATCTCTACGAAGCTTGGAAAGTAAGGGGTTAGTACGGCGAGATGCTGATATAAAAGACGGTCGTGGTATCCTTTTATATCCAACCGCTTTGGCCGACATAAACATTGGTAAAATAAGGCAAGCTTGGACGGATAGGCTTATTCAAGCCACGGATAGTGAATACTTTTTAAAGGAGGTTGTCGTCTTACTCAAGAAAATAGAGCACGCTTTGAGTTTGGGGCCTCAGACCTGATGTTTCGATAACAGGGGCTGTTAGGAACTCGCATAAACCTAGCTAAAATGCTGTGATAGGTGGTAGACTTTCAAGGCTTTCTTTGGCCTGACGTGCTCCCCAAAGCTCTACCAGTCATAACTGGAGTCCGGGGTTGGTATGAAGGTCCCCCGGTTTCTCATCCAGGTCGAGGGTGAGTATCCGGCGTTCACTCGGTTGCTTTGGCAGCCGCGGCGGCAGCATATTCGATCGGCGTCAGCCAGCCAAGCGATGTGTGAGGACGGCTCTCGTATAATCCCGCCGCCAGGCGTCGATCTTGGCCCGGGCGTCTTCCAGCGATAAAAACCAATGCGTGTTGAGGCACTCGTCGCGCAGGCGGCCATTGAACGATTCCACGAACGCATTGTCCGTCGGCTTGCCCAAACGGCTGAAGTCGAGCGTAACGCCGTTCTCGTACGCCCAGCGATCGAGCGCCTTCGAGATGAACTCAGAACCATTGTCCACCCGGATGGTCCTAGGCGCACCACGCGACAGCGTGATGCGCGTCATCGCCTCGACCACCTGCTCGCCTTTGTTGCCCTGATCGACGTCGATCGCCAGCGCCTCGCGCGTGAAGGCGTCCACCACCGTCAGTGCGCGCAGCCGACGTCCGTCGAACAGCGCGTCCGAGACGAAGTCCATCGACCACATCTCGTTCGCCGCCAAGGCCGTGGGTTGCCGCTGGCGGTTGGCAGCGCTGACGTTGCGCCGGGGCCGCTTGAGCCGAAGGCTCAGACCATCGTCCTGGTAAAGCCGGTAGACACGTTTGTGGTTCACAAACCATCCTTCCCTGCGCAGCAGGATGTAGATCCTGGAGTAGCCGTACCGCGTCCGCGTCGCTGCAAGATCACGGATGCGCAACAGCAGCGGTGCCTGATCGGGCCGGTGCGAACGGTATCGAACCGACGACCGATCGACGCCGAGCGCCAGGCAACAGCGCCGTTCGCTCACACCATGAGACGCCTGGACGTGCGCGACAAGCTCGCGCCGCCGCCCAGGCCTCAGACCTTTTCGACAGAACGTCTTGCAGGATATGCTTGTCGAGGCTGAGGTCCGCGACCAGCTGCTTGAGCTTGCGATCCTCCTCCTCGAGCAACTTCAGGCGCCGCAACTCGCCCACGCCGAGACCGCCATAGACCTTCTTCCAACGGTAAAAAGTCTGCTCCGAGATCCCCATCCGACGGATTACCTCCGCCACCGGCGTACCAGTCTCCGCCTGCTTCAGCGCGAACGCGATCTGCTCGTCCGTATACTTCGACTTCTTCACATCCAGCTCCTCGCCCGCAGGCTCTACAGGGCCGGAAAACTCTCGCTCAAACTGGAGGGAAAAATAGGGGGGACGTCAAAGCCAGCGTTCGAATCGAACCCGCACGACACTGGTCAACTCGCGGGATTTCAGACCGAAATCGAGCTCTTTTGGAACGCGTTTATGCTTCGCCTCGGCGATCAGACTGTCTATCTCGCCGGAGACACAGGCTTCGGCAACGGCCTCCATTTTCCGCGGGCGGCTATTGCTTCCGGTGAGATCGACGTAGCGATGCTTTCAATCGGCGCCTACGTTCTGCGTTGGTTCATGAAGGAGCAGCACATGAACCCGGAGGAAGCGTTCTGGCATTAAAACTTCTCGGCGCGGGAAAATGGCCTGGGCTGCCGTTCGGGGACTTTTGAGCTTACCGACGAAGGGTACGAGCAACCGTAGCGGACCTTGCTAGCGCGCTTGATCTGCGCGGGATCAAGCGCGAGCGTTCCCCGCCATGCGACCTGGAACAGTCTGGTTGCTACCGTAGGCGCGTAACTACCCTGCGCGTGATTGGGTGCGGTGGTTGGCCTATATAGTTGATCAGTGAGGACGAGCGATCGCCAGCGTGCTCGTTTACGCCATTGAAGACGTCAGCTCACCAGCAGGTCATCTCGGACGATGGCAACGAAGTTACGCACTTGAGAGCATGGCTATGAAGAGCCGCGAAGGATAGAATTCTAGTGATCAACAGAGAGAGGCAGGCAATGACCGCTGAGTTCCGAACCAGATTACTTGCCAAACCCTTGAAGATTACGTTGACCGTCCTTGCGACGGCGGTCGCTGCCATATCCTTCCGATATCTCGCTGGAGTAGGGCCGGTGCCGCCTTCGATCGCAACGAACGTGCTCCGTCGGCCATGGTTGCTCGTGCATGTCGCGAGTGCATCCACTGCGCTACTAATCGGCTCGATCCAATTTAGCGGTGTCATTCGTTCACGGTGGCTCGAAACGCACCGCGGCATTGGTCGGCTGTACGTTCTGAGCTGCCTCTTCGGTGGCATTTCGGGCATTGTACTTGCGTTTGGGTCTTCTTCTGGGCCGATCGCAACGGCCGGCTTCGGACTTCTCGGCGTGGCCTGGATTAGCGTCACTGCGCAAGGTTTGCGATACGCATTGTTACGTCGGTTCGATGATCATCGAGCGTGGATGATCCGCTCATGGGCGCTGACGCTCTCGGCAGTGACTTTGCGCGTCTATGTCCCAATTGCGACATTGATCGGACTCCCTTTCTTCGAAAGCTATCGGGTGATCTCCTTTTTAAGCTGGGTTCCGAACCTGTTGCTCGCGGAACTCTATCTACGAGAGTTCAGCCTATCGGCTCGGCCAGTTGGCAAGGGCGCACAGGATACTCACGGCTAGGCGGATCGATGTTCGTCTGCCACCCACAACGCGGGCGCAGATCCTGAAGCCAGTTTGCCCATATTTCTATGGGTACGCTCGCCACGCTACTTGACTAAGGTCAGACCTATCAATGTGGAGGCGCGATCTGATTCAGGCTCCGTGAAGAGAGCGTGGATGAGCGACCTGTACTGGCTGACGGATGAGCAGATGCCGCGTCTGCAGCCGTATTTCCCCAAGAGCCACGGCAAGCTGCGGGTGGACGACCGGCGGGTGCTGAGCGGCATCGTCTTCGTCAATCGCAACGGGCTGCGCTAGTGTGATGCGCCGAACGACTATGGCCCGCACAAGACGCTCTACAAGCGCTGGAAGCGGTGGGGCGAAAGGGTGTTTTCCTGCCCATGATGGAGGGGCTTGCGGCAGCGGAAGCCGTACCGAAAACGGTCATGATCGGCGCGACTAGCTAAAGGCACATTGCACGGCATCGAGCCTGCGAGTTGAAAAGGAGCCTCGGACGGCTAATCGGTCGCACTAAAGGCGGCATGAACACCAAGCTTCACGCCGTCAGTGATGCGGACGGGCGGCCCTTGAGCTTCTTCATGACCGCCGGGCAGGTCAGCCTTCGGCTCAAGAAGCCGAGGCGCAACGTCAGCGCTGCCAACCACGAACGCCAACCTGCGGCACTGGCGGCGAACGAGATGTGGTCGATGGACTTCGTCTCGGACGCGCTGTTCGACGGACGTCGGCTGCGCGCACTGACGGTGGTGGACGCCTTCACGCGCGAGGCGCTGGCGATCGACGTCGACCAGGGCATCAAGGGCGAGCAGGTGGTCGAGGCGATGGCACGGATCTCGTCGGTCCGCGGCGCGGCCAAGACCATTCGCGTGGACAATGGGCCGGAGTTCATCTCGAAGGCATTTGACCTTTGGGCGTAGGAGAACGGCGTGACGCTGGACTTCAGCCTGCCGGGCAAGCCCACCAACAATGCCTTCGTGGAGTCGTTTAACGGTCGCCTTCGCAACGAATGCCTGAACGCACATTGGTTCCTTTCCATGACGGACGCCAGAGCCAAGATCGAGGTCCGGCGGGACTATAACGAGAGCCGCCCTCACACATCGCTCGGCTGGATGACGCCGGTCGAATATGCTGCCGCCGCGGCCATCAAAGCGGCCGAATGAGCGCCAGAAACTCAACTTCAGATTGGATGAGAAACCGGCGGACCCTCACCAGCACCCACCCCGTCCGGCCACATCCTCTTTCCCAGGAAGCGGCATTTCAACAAAAAAAACTCCCAGCAGCAGCCAACGCGTAATTAGCGATAAGCCCGATTCCTGCTAAAAACATGCTGGCCGATCGCAGCGGGCCCAGATAAGCTTTGGTGGTGACTGACACCCCATCTGACGCCGGCGCAAACGCGGACAACCTCGACGCGATCATGGCCGGCGCCGTGGTCGTGCTCGATCAGGTCACGTCGCTCGAGCCGTTCTTGCCGCAACTCGCGCCCGACGATCGCGAACGCGTCGATGCCTATGTCGCGCGGGCCTCTGCCGACGCTACCTTGCGCGCGTATAAATCAGATTGGCGGCTGTTCTGCACCTGGTGCGCGGAAAATGGCTATCGACCGCTCCCGGCGTCGCCGGCGAGCGTCGCTGCATTTCTGACTCTCCTCGCCGAGCGTGGTTACGTGCCTGCCGAACCGAGACGAACGAAGCGCGGCAAGCTCCTGCCACGCAAGCATCCCGCGCCGCTCGGCCGGGCTACGATCGGGCGCCGGTTGGCCGCGATCGTCTTCGCGCATCGCGCAGCTGACATGGAGCCTCCGACCAGCCAACCAGACGCTGCACGGCTGGAGAAGGCAATGCGGGGCATCCGTAAAGACAAAAAGGGCGAGGTGCCGGGGAAGAAGCGAGCTGCTGATGGTGATGTGCTTCGGGACATGTTGCGGAGCGTCGTCGGGAACGACCTTCGCGCTTATCGGGACAGGGCTCTGCTCGCCGTCGGGATGGCCGGCGCCTTCCGCCGCTCTGAATTGGTGGCGATCACCGTGAGCCGGGTAACGCAGGACAGTCGAGGTCTGCTGGTGCGGATTCCTTCATCAAAGACTGACCAAGAAGGCCATGGCCATTCGGTCGCAATACCCGACGGTCGGCGGCTTGAACCGCTTCGCCATTACCTCGCTTGGCTCGACAAGGCTGGGATTGCCGCCGGACCGGTCTTCCGAAAGCTCACCCCGCAAGGCCGCCTCACAGACAAAGCGATGAGCCCGCAGGGCGTGGCACTCGTCGTCAAGGCGGCAGCGCTCGCGGCCGGCTACCCGCCCGATTCATTCTCCGGACACAGCCTGCGAGCGGGCTTTCTCACTGAAGCCGGACGGCAGAACGCCAACCTTTTCAAGATGAAGGAGCACAGCCGCCACGCATCTCTCGAGATGGTAGCCGAATATGTCCGTGATCATGAGCGGTTTCGCGAACACGCGGGCGAGCGATTCTTGTAGGTTCCCTATTTAAAGACCCTCCCCTCTTTAGTCGCAAGCTTACCAGGGCGCCCAGGGTTTGCCCCCCTCTTGTAATGATTAAACTGACGCAGTAGCTGTAGGTCTACACCTGCGCGCCAGAACTCACGCAATTTAGCGAAGGGTTTGGACGATGCTGTGAGGAACGCGCCAGCTACCTTCCAGTTGGCACCTCGAACACCAGCAACGTTGAAGTCGCGGTCGCGCAGACCTGACCCTTGTCGTTAGTAAGCGTAGCTTCAGTGAACGCGGCGCGCCGCCCCATCGAGATCAGGCGGCCAGTTGCGCGGACCGTGCCGCTGGTGCTGCTGAGTCCCTTTACGAACGACACCTTCAATTCCAGCGTCGTATAGCCGTATCCCGGTTTCAGCGCGGTATGAGCGGCGATGCCGCAGGCGCTGTCAAGGATCGTCGCGATGTAGCCGCCATGCACCCCTCCCATCGGGTTGTATGAGCTACCGTCGGGCGTGGCTTCGAAGACGGCGTGGCCGTGATCCGCCTCGATCAGCGCGATCCCCAGCTTCTCGCCGAGCGGCGGCTGCCGTCCGGCCGCGAGCAGCGCGCGCACCTGTGCGAGCCCGTCGGGACCGTCGGTCGTGGTCGATGACATCGTCATTCTCTCCTTCAGCTTTAGCGGCTGGCCATCACCGCGCCGCCATCTACCGGCGCTGCGACGCCGACCGGATCCCATCCTCCGCCCAACGCGCGGAACGATGCCACTGCGCCGCGGCTTGCCGCCGCGCGCGCCTGGATCGCGCCGTCGCGCGTCTCCAGCAGGCGTCGATCCGCGTCCAGCACCTCGACCAGGCTGACGACGCCGCCCCGATACGCGGCGTCCGACGTCGCCCGCGCGCGCGCCAGCGACGCCTCGCCCTGCGTCAGCGCTGCGGCGCGCGCTTCCTGCTGGACGAGCGTCGAGAACGCATCCTCAACATCCTGCGAAGCGCGCAGCACGGTCAGGCGGTAGGCCGCCAGCGCTTCCGCGTTGCGCCCCCTCGCCGCGCGGATCTCCGCATCGACCCGGCCGAAGTCGAACAGGCGCCAGCGCAAGCCCAGCACGCCGTTGGCCTGCGTCGCATTGCCGCCGAACAGCCCGCCTGCCGCCGTCGTCGCAGACCCGATAAGACCGCTGAGCGAGAATTTGGGGTAATATTCCGCTATCGCCGCGCCGATCCGGGCGTTCGACGCCGCCAGCGTCCGCTCGGCCGCTATGATGTCGGGCCGCCGCCGCAACAGCGCGGCCGGGCCACCCGCGGCCGAGACCTTCGGAGGCGACGGTATGGCGGCCGGCACGCCGAGCTGCGACCGGGTCGCGCCGGGCTGCGCACCGACGAGCACGTCGAGCGCGTTCATCGCGATATCGAGCTGGTTCTGGAGCGCCGGCACGCTCGCGCGGACCTGTGCCGCGGCCCCTTCCGCCTGTCGAAGCTGGAGTTCGGCGGCAACGCCCTTGCGATATTGCAGCGCGATCAGATCGACGAGGCGCCGTTGGGTGGCGGCCTGCGCGCGCGCGACGTCGAGCCGTCCCTGCAAGGCGCGCACGAGGATGTAGCTGTCCGCAGTCTGTGCCGCGACCGCCAGCCGGGCCGCGATCGCGCCCGCCGCCGATGCCTGCCAGTCCGCGCGCGCCGCATCGCGCGCGGCGTCGCGCCCGCCGAACGCGTCGAGCTCCCAGCTCGCACCCAGGTTCGCCTCGTACGTCTCGGTCGAGCGTTCGAATTGCGGAAAGGCGCTGCCGATACGTCCGATCGGCGTCTCCAGCGATTGATAGACCTCGCCCGCCTGCCCGCTGACCTGCCCCGACGGCAGCAGCGCGGCATTGGCGGTCCCGAGCGCGGCGCGCGCCTGCACGACGCGTACCTGCGCCTGCCGAAGATCGAGGTTCTGCGCCAATGCCTGCTCGACCAGTCCGGTGAGGGTCGGATCGCCGAACGACTGCCACCAGCGCACCATGTCGACGGCATCGGCGCCGACGACACGCGCCTCGACCGACGCGCCGCCGACATAGGTCGCGGGCGCAGACGACACCGGGGCGACATAGTGCGGCCCGACCGCGCAGCCGGACGCCAGCAGCAGGGCGAGGATCGACATCGGCGCACGCGGCAAGGATTGCATCTCGAACACCTCAGACAGCTCGTTGGTCACAGCATCGAGTAACTGATGGACGTATCGGTCACTTGTTGTCAATGCGGGTACATCGGATTATTGGGACTGATGAGCCAGGCACAGACCCCCGAGACCCTAGCGCGCGGCCCTGCAGAGCATGTCGTGCGCGACCAGATCATCGAAGCCGCCAACGCCTGCTTTGCGCGCTACGGCTATCAGAAGACGACCGTCGCCGACCTCGCGCGCACCATCGGATTCTCGAAGGCGTACATCTACCGCTTCTTCGACTCCAAGCAGGCGATCGGCGAGGCGATCTGCCGCGATCGGCTCGACCGGATCATCGCGGAGGCGCGTGTCGCGATGGACGAGGGCGGCACCGCGACCGACCGGTTCCGGCGGATGTTCCGTAGCGTGACCGCGCTGAGCGTCGCGCTGTTCTTCGACGATCGCAAGATCTACGAGGTCGCCGCGCTGTCCGCGCTCGAGCAATGGAATTCCGCGAGACATTATGCGGCGACGCTGCGTTCGATCGTCGAGGAGCTCGTCCGCGAAGGCCGCGAAAACGGCGAGTTCGAGCGCAAGACGCCGCTCGACGAAACCTGCCGCGCGATCTTCTACGCGATGATGCCGTTCATCGATCCGCTCCACCTCGAACGCAATCTCGACCTGCTGCCGGACGCGCAGAACGAGGTGACCAGCCTGATCTTGCGCAGCCTAGCGCCCTGACAATCAGATGTGACCGGTTGACATATCGGTAACTCGACGACATTGATCCGCCTCGTCGTGGAGGGATCGTCGCGTGCCGAACAGCTGTCATTATCGTGTCATCGCCGCCCCGATCCTGCTCGGTGGAGCGGTAGCGGGGTGCGGCCATGCCGCGCCCGATCCCCGTACGCAGCCGCCATTGGTTCGCGTGACGACCGCCAGTCCGGCGAGCGATGCCACCCGCGAGTTCACCGGGATCGTCGCGGCCCGCGTGCAGAGCGACCTGGGCTTTCGCATCGGTGGCAAGGTCGTCGCGCGGCTCGTCGATGCGGGGCAGGTCGTACGCCGCGGCCAGCCGCTGATGCGGATCGATGCCGCCGATCTGGCGCTGGCGACGCGCGCCTCGCTCGGCACCGTCGACGCGGCCCGCGCACGCGCCGGGCAGACGGCGGCGGATGAACGGCGCTTTCGCGATCTGGTCGGCGCCGGCGCGGTGTCCGCTTCCGCCTACGATCAGGCGAAGGCCGCAGCGGACGCCGCCCGCGCGCAACTGTCCGCGGCGCAGGCGCAGGCGCGGCAGACGCGCAACGAAATTGGCTATGCTACGCTGCTTGCGGATGCCGACGGCACCGTGGTGGAGACGCTCGCCGAGCCGGGCCAGGTCGTCGCCGCAGGGCAGCTCGTCGTGCGCGTGGCGCGGTCGGGACCGCGTGAGGCGCTGGTCCAATTGCCCGAAACGCTGCGCCCACGGCTGGGCTCGGTCGCGCGCACGCGCACGATCGACGGCAGCGGGGGCAGCGCGACGCTGCGCCAATTGGCGGACTCCGCCGATCCGGCATCGCGCACGTTCGAGGCGCGCTATGTGCTGGGCGGGGCAGCGGCGCACGCGCCGCTCGGCTCGACCGTCACCGTCGCGCTCGCCCTGCCGGGCAAGGCCGCGGGCATGGAGGTGCCGCTCGGCGCGCTGCGCGACACCGGGCGCGGGCCGGGGGTGTGGATCGTCCGCGCCGGCGCCACGCCGACGGTCGCGTGGCACCCCGTCCGGGTGGCGGCGATCGGCGAGGAAACCGCGATGGTCGCGGCCGGGCTTGCCGCTGGGCAACGCTTCGTCGCGATGGGCGCGCATATGCTGCATCAGGGCCAGCGGGTCCGCATCGCGGCCTCGGCGCCGGGTGCGGCCCGATGAGCGGTCGGCCCGACGATCGGCGCGATACCCCGTCGCGCTTCAACCTGTCCGCGCTGGCGGTGCGCGAGCGATCTGTGACGCTGTTCTTCCTGATCGCGATCATCGTGGCGGGCGTCGTCGCGTTCACGAAGCTCGGCCGCGCGGAGGATCCCAGCTTCACGATCAAGGTGCTGACCGTCGTCACCGCTTGGCCCGGCGCGACCGCGCAGGAGATGCAGGATCAGGTCGCCGAGCCGCTGGAGAAGCGCCTGCAGGAGCTGCGCTGGTACGACCGCAGCGAGACGTTCACGCGCCCCGGCCTCGCCTTCACCACGCTGACGCTGCGCGACACCACGCCGCCCGCCGCGGTCGCGGACGAGTTCTACCAGGCGCGCAAGAAGATGTCCGACGAGGCCGCCAGCCTGCCGCGCGGCGTCGTGGGGCCCTTCGTCAACGACGAATATGCCGACGTCACCTTCGCGCTCTACGCGCTCAAGGTGAAGGGCGAGCCGCAACGCCTGCTCGCACGCGAGGCGGAGCAGTTGCGCCAGCGCCTGCTCCACGTCCCCGGCGTCAACAAGATCAACATCGTCGGCGAGCGCCCGGAACGCATCTATGTCGAGTTCGCGGAGGAACGGCTGGCGACGCTCGGCGTGTCGCCGCGCGACATCTTCGCCGCACTCGCGAGGCAGAACCTCGTCACGCCTGCGGGCGCGATCGAGAGCAAGGGGCAACAGGTCGTCGTGCGGCTCGACGGCGCGTTCGACGATCTGGCGAAGATCCGCGACCTGCCGATCGTCGCGCGCGGCAACACGCTGCGCCTGTCCGAGATCGCGACTGTCACGCGCGGCTACGAGGATCCCGCGACCTTCCTCGTGCGCAGCCAGGGCGAACCGGCGCTGCTGCTCGGCGTCGTCATGCGCGAGGGCTGGAACGGCCTCGACCTCGGCCGATCGCTTAAGGACGAGGTGGCGAAGATCAGCGCCGAACTGCCGCTCGGCATGACGCTGACGCCGGTCACCGATCAGGCGGTCAACATCGCCGACTCGGTCGACCAGTTCATGCACACCTTCCTCGAGGCGCTGGCGATCGTCATGGTCGTCAGCCTGGTCAGTCTGGGCTGGCGCGTCGGCATCGTCGTCGCCGCCGCGGTTCCGCTGACGCTGGCGGTGGTGCTGGTGGTGATGTGGGCGACGGGCCGCGCGCTCGACCGCATCACGCTGGGCGCGCTGATCCTCGCGCTTGGCCTGCTGGTCGACGACGCGATCATCGCGATCGAGATGATGGTGGTAAAGATGGAGGAGGGCTACGACCGCATCCGCGCGTCCGCCTATGCCTGGAGCCACACCGCCGCGCCGATGCTCGCGGGCACGCTGGTCACCGTCATCGGGTTGATGCCGGTCGGCTTCGCGCAGTCGACCGCGGGCGAATATGCGGGCAACATCTTCTGGGTCGTCGGCTTCGCGCTGATCGCGTCGTGGTTCGTCGCGGTGATCTTCACGCCGTACATGGGCGTCAAGCTGCTGCCGGACATCAAGACCGTGGCGGGCGGTCACGACGCGATCTACCGGACCCCGCGCTACGAGAAGGTGCGCGGGCTGATCGCTTGGGCGGTCCGCCGCAAGCTGCTCGTCACGCTGACGACGCTGGCGGCGTTCCTGGTCGCCGGCGCAGGGATGGCGCTGGTCAAGAAACAGTTCTTTCCCGCCTCCGACCGGCCCGAGGTGCTGGTGGAGGTGCAGATGCCCAAGGGCACCGCGATCGCGCAGACCGATGCCGCGGCCCGCCAGATCGAGGCGTGGCTGCGCAAGCAGCCCGAGGCGACGATCGTCACCAGCTATGTCGGACAGGGCGCGCCGCGCTTCTTCCTGTCGCTGTCGCCCGAACTGCCCGATCCGTCCTTCGCCAAGATCATCGTCCTCACCCCCGACGAGGACGCGCGCGACGCGCTGGCCGTCAGGTTGCGCCAGGCCGCCGTAAACGGGCTCGCTCCGCAGGCGCGGGTGCGCGCGACGAAACTAACCTTCGGCCCCTATTCCCCCTTCCCCGTCGCCTTCCGCGTCAGCGGCCCGGACCTCGCGACCGTCCGCACGATCGCGGCGAGGGCGCAAGGCGTGCTGCAAGCCGATCCGTCGATGCGGACGGTCAACGCCGACTGGGGCGACCGCGCTCCCGCGCTGCACTTCGTGCTCGATCAGGATCGGCTGCGCGCGTTCGGCCTGACCTCGGGCGACGTCGCCGAACAATTGCAGTTCCTGCTCACCGGCGCGGTGGTCAGCCAGGCGCGCGAGGACATCCGCACCGTCGACGTGGTCGCGCGGTCTGCGGGCGCGGATCGGCTCGATCCCGCCCGGATCGGCGACTACACGCTGACCGGCAGCGCCGGACAGCGCGTGCCCGTCAGCCAGATCGGCCAGATCGACGTGCGGATGGAGGATCCGATCCTCCAGCGTCGCGACCGCGTGCCGACGATCACGGTGCGCGGCGACATCGCCGACGGCCTCCAGCCCCCCGACGTCTCCACCGCTATGTTGGAAAAACTTCAGCCACTGATCACGACGCTGCCGACGGGCTACCACATCGACATGGCCGGCTCGATCGAGGAAGCCGGCAAGGCCAACAAGGCGCTTGCGCCGATCTTCCCGATCATGATCGTGCTGATGATGGTCGTCATCATCCTGCAGGTCCGCAGCCTGTCCGCGATGGCGATCGTGCTGCTCACCGCACCGCTGGGGCTGGTGGGCGTCGTGCCGACGTTGCTGGTGACGGGGCAACCGTTCGGCTTCAACGCCATCCTCGGGCTGATCGCGCTGGCGGGCATTCTGATGCGCAACACGCTGATCCTGATCGGCCAGATCCACGATCACGAACGCGGCGGTATGGCCCCGTACGATGCGGTGGTCGAGGCGACGGTGCAGCGCTCGCGACCGGTGATCCTGACCGCGCTCGCCGCAGTGCTCGCGTTCGTGCCGCTGATCAGTTCGGTGTTCTGGGGATCGATGGCGGTGACGCTGATCGGCGGTACGCTCGGCGGCACCGTCCTCACCCTGGTGTTCCTGCCCGCGCTTTACGCCTTGTGGTTCCAGATCGGGCCAGCCGCCAAGACGCCTGAAGAGCTTTCGACTGCTAACGCTCCCGCTCTGGTGTGATCGTCGCTTCCTATTCAGCTACATCAGGGTCGATTAAAGGTTCGGGATCGGTCAATGACAGTCCGATCAGGGCGTCGGGATGTCAGACGCTCGTCCATTCTGATCAGAGCGCGGTCTAGTCCTGCAATCAGGGCCTTCTTGCAGAGGATCTGCTGCCGAGCTGGTCAAGCGCGTCCGCGTTGTCGCGTCCCCAGGCGTAGAGCAGCTCGACGGGCTCCACGAAGCGTTGGCCGAGCGGTGTGAGCCTGTATTCGACCGCCGGCGGGATCGCACTCTGCACGTGGCGGGTGACAAGCCCCACCTCCTCCATTTCGCGCAGCGTCTGGGTCAGCATCTTCTTGGACACGCCCGGCAGGCTACGCTGAAGAGCACCTGTCCGGCAGGCACCCTGATGACGCACGTGGAGCGTGTGCAGGACCATGCTTGTCCACTTGGTCGCGAACAACGCCAGTACGCGCCGCGGTGCGCAGTCCTCGCGCCACTCGTCCTCGGTCGATCCGGGCTGCATCGGTGGGTACCTCTTGGTGCCTGGTTGCCTGTTTGGTGCCGTCTAGAACCCGGCCGCGACGCTGCCTAGCTCTGCATGATCGAGATCGAGGGAAAGACCAGTATGACGAAGACGGCATTGGTAGTGGGCGCAAGCGGCATCGTCGGCAGCGCAACCGCAGCGCTTCTCGTCGAGCAGGGATGGACGGTGCATGGGCTTGCCCGTCGGCCAACCGGACAGGCGAACGTGCACCCGGTCGTGGCCGATCTGCAGGATGCCGAAGCGACAAAGACGGCGCTTTTCGGCATCGAACCCGACGCGGTGTTTATCACAACCTGGCTGCGGCAGGACAGCGAGGCGGAGAACATCCGCGTCAACTCGGCGATGGTGCGCAACCTCCTCCACGGATTGCCCAAGCCGACCCGGCCGCGCCACGTGGCGCTCGTCACCGGGCTCAAGCATTATCTCGGGCCGTTCGAGGCCTATGGTAAAGGCAAGCTGCCGCAGACGCCGTTCCGGGAGGAACAAGGCCGGCTCGACATCGAGAACTTCTATTATGCGCAGGAGGACGAGGTATTCGCGGCCGCTGAGCGCGACGGCTTCACCTGGAGCGTTCACCGCCCGCATACCGTGATTGGCAAGGCGGTCGGCAACGCGATGAACATGGGAACGACGCTTGCCGTCTACGCCACCCTCTGCCGCGAGACCGGTCGTCCCTTCACCTTTCCCGGCTCGGCCGCGCAATGGTCGGGGCTTACCGACATGACCGATGCCGGACAGCTCGCTCGGCAGCTTCTCTGGGCCGCGGAAACCGAAGCGGCGCACGATCAGGCGTTCAACATCGTCAACGGCGACGTCTTCCGCTGGCAGTGGATGTGGGCCCGCATCGCCAAATGGTTCGGGTTGGAGGCAGCACCGTTCGACGGCACGCCGCAGCCGCTCGAGCAACAGATGGCGGACGACGCAGAGTTGTGGCGCCGCATCGCCGAGCGGGACCATCTGGTCGAACCCGACCTCTCCCGGCTCGCATCGCCGTGGCACACCGATGCCGATCTCGGCCGACCGATCGAGGTGGTGACCGACATGTCGAAGAGCCGCAGGCTCGGCTTCACGGGCTACCAACCTACCGACGATGCGTTCTTTGCGCTGTTCGAGCAGTTGCGCACCGATCGCCTGATCCCCTGACCCGACAGACACGAGACCTGCCATGACCCATGAACATCGCCCCGACGCTGACTACGCGGATCGCGACGCCGCCATCGCGATCAACACCTACACGACCGTCCTGAAGCGGCAGCAGGTCCCGCACGAGGTGTTCGCGACCTACTGGCGCGACGTCCATGGCCCGCTCTGCTCGCGGGTGCCGGGGCTGGCCTGGTACGTCCAATACCATCTCAACCGCGAACAGGACGCGCACCTCTGGCCTGCGCAGGAGGGGATCGCGCCGTTTCCAGACTATGTGCTCGATGGCGGCGTGGAGATCGGCTTTGCAAACGCTGCCGATCAAGCCGTCTTCAACGAAGCGTCATCCATCCTGTTCTCGGATGAGCAGAACATGTTCGCCGCGACGATTGCCTATGCGCTTCCCCAAGGCTCGCGGACGCTGGTGGATCGGATCGCGGAGCCGAGCCCCAACGGCAACGACACGCTCGACCGGATGCACGTCCATTTCGGTCCGGGCGCCAGAGTTCCGGAGGCGTTCGCGGCCTTCATGGCGTCTTTCGCCGAGACGCTCGCGACCGACCCGGCGCTACTGCGCGTTCGGCTGCATCTGCCGGACGCCTATGACAATGCCGCTCCTGCACCGCCTGCGCCGGATGTCGCCCATACCGTGCCGCCTGAACGCGAACGGCTGGCGATCCTGGACCTGACCTTCGCCACGCCACTCACACGGCGGCGCTTCTTCGCGTCGGACAGCTTTTCCCGCACTATCGACGAGCAGAAGCAGCGTATCGGCCATGTCACCGCCTTCGCGGTCAGCGGGATGTACACCTACGTCCGCGACAAGGAGCTGACGCTTGCGGGTCTGAGGGGAAGTCGGCCGGCGCAGCTCATCGAGCAGCTGGGCGCGGTCAACCAGACAGCGGAGGATGTTCGTCACCTGATGCTGACAGGCACGCTCGATTGAAAGCGGGGTCGTAAGAGCGCATTCCAAGAGAATGACGGGGCTCTCCTGTTCAGCGCTCATCCCGTCTCGGACATCGACGAGCGGTCGGCCGCCCCCGGCTTCAGCCCGTTGTTCCCTCGCAGATAAAGGCGCGAGTAGCGTACACAGCCATCGTACGAAATGCGGCATTCGACCAGCAGACAGTCAGCCGAGACTCCATGTCTGCGGAGGATACCGACTGCGGATGTGTCGCCAACGATACCGTCAGGAACTGGTAGCTGCGTCTTGCAGTAATCCCTGTTCCAGAACCTGCCAGCGCTGGCGGAAAATCCGGCGTTGGTCGTCGACCGACGGATAGCCGTGCAGCGGCAGCGATGCCGCGTCGTTGACGAGCAGGTCGAACAGGATCTCCCGGAGCTCCTCGGTCGGCAACGCCGGCAACGCGCCGTCCGCCTTCGCCGCGTCGACCAGCATGTCGACCGGCGCGACATAGCGTGCGCGCACATCGGCGAGCGCCCGACGCACGGCGTCTTCCCGCAACGCCGTGAGCGCCAGCCGCTGCAGCGCGAGCATCCGCTCGGCCCCGATCCGCTCCCGATAGGCCCACATCAGCGCCTTGATGTCGGCAACCGGGTCGGCCGCGATCGGCGGCACCGGGATGTCGGCGTGCAATTGCGCGGCTTGACGCTGGATCACCGCAGCCAGTAACTCGCCCTTGCCGGGGAAGCGTCGGTACAGCGACATCTTCGTGATGCCGGCAGCGGCCGCGACCCTGTCCATCCGGGCGGCCTCGAACCCCTGCGCGCTGAAGATCTCGAACGCGGCGTCGATCAGGCGCTCGTCGATGACACGCCGTTCGGCCTCGCTCGGGCGGCCTTGCCTGCGCTTCGGGTCCGCCTGCGCCAGCGTCGATCGGTCGTCCATCATAACGGATGAATACACGCCACGTCATGAACAATCGACTTCGCGATGGAACTAAAGATACTGCTCGTATCTTTAATAGTTAAATCCCTGCCGGAGATCGTCATGCCTGCCAAGGTCCGCCTCGCTGTGTCGTGCGCCGTATTATCGTCGTTGTCGCCGCACGTCGCTGTTGCGCAGCCCCAAAGCGATTCGCATGAAACAGAGGGTACGCCGGACGCGCGCGCCGCTAGGACGGTCGCGCAGATGACGCAGGACGAGAAGTTCGCGTGGATCTCCGGCCCGATGGCGATCCCGATCGGCGACACGAAGAAGCCCGAAGGCGCGCTCGGCTCGGCGGCCTATTACCCCGCCATCCCGCGCCTTGGCATCCCCGCGCAGCAGCAGAGCGACGCCAGCCTGGGTGTCGGCAACCTCGGTGGCGTCCGCCCCGGCGACAACGCGACCGCGCTGCCCTCCTCGCTGCTGCTCGGCGCCGCGTTCGATCCCGAGGGTGCGCGCGAAACGGGTGCGCTGGTCGGGCAGGAGGCGCGCGCCAAGGGCTTCACCGTCCAGCTCGCCGGCGGCGCAAACCTGATCCGCGAGCCGCGTGGCGGCCGCAACTTCGAATATGTCTCCGAGGATCCGCTGCTGACGGGGATCATCGCGGGCAATTCGGTCGCCGGCATCCAGTCGCAGGGCGTCGTCGCCACCGTCAAGCATTTCGCGGTCAACGCGCAGGAGACCGGCCGCGTCCTGGTCAGCTCCGACCTGTCGCCCGCCGCCATGCACGAGTCCGACCTACTCGCGTTCAAGATCGCGATCGAGATCGGCCAGCCGGGAGCGGTGATGCCGGGCTACAACCTCGTGAACGGCCACTGGGCGTCGGAGAACGCCTATCTCATCAACACCGTCCTCAAGGGCGAGTGGCGCTATCCGGGATGGGTGATGTCCGATTGGGGCGCGGTCCATTCGACGGTCAAGGCGGCGCTCGCGGGTCTCGACGTGCAGTCGGGGGCCAACCTCGATCCCGATCCCTATTTCGGCGCGCCGCTGCAGGCCGCGGTCGCCGCGGGCAAAGTCCCGCAGACCCGGATCGACGACATGGTGCGCCGGCAGTTGCGCAGCCTCTATGCGGTCGGCGTCATCGACAATCCGCCGCAGCCCGGCGCGCCGATCGACTATATGGCGCACCGTCTGGTCGCGCAGCGGGCGGCCGAGCGCGGGCTCGTGCTGCTCAAGAACGAAGGCGACGCGCTGCCGCTCGCCAAGGGGGCGAAGCGCATCCTCGTCATCGGCCGCCGCGCCGATGTTGGCGTGCTCGCGGGCGGGGGCTCGTCAGCGGTGACCCCGGTCGGCAGCCTCGAAACCGAGGGCATGTCGTTCATGGGCACGGAGATGAAGAAGGTCTATCACCCTTCCTCGCCACTGAACGCGATCCGTGCAGAGGCCAATGCGGCGCAGGTCGACTTCCTCGACGGGACCGATCGCTCCGCCGCGATCACCGCGGCGCGCAAGGCCGATATCGTCGTCATTTTTGCCGAGGAATGGCGGTCGGAAGGGCTCGACATGCAGGGGCTCGGCCTACCCGACGATCAGGACGCGCTAATCGACGGCGTGGCGGGCGCCAATGCGAAGACGATCGTCGTGCTGGAGTCCGGCGGCCCGGTGGCGATGCCGTGGCTCGCCAACGTCCCCGCGGTCATCGCCGCCTTCTATCCTGGATCAGGCGGCGGCGAGGCGATTGCAGGGGTGCTGTTCGGTCGGGTCAATCCGTCGGGGCATCTGCCCATAACGTTCCCGGCAAGCGTCGCGCAGCTACCGCATCCCGACCAGCGCGATCCTGAAACGACGACGTCGAACCCCGGTCTGAAACCCAAAGGCGGCGTGTTCCATGTCGACTATGATGTCGAAGGGTCCGACGTCGGCTATCGCTGGTATGCGAGGCAGGGTCTGACGCCGCTGTTTCCGTTCGGCCACGGCCTGTCTTACACCAGCTTCCGGCACGGCGACCTGTCTGTACAGGCCGACAAGGGCAGCATCACCGCCGTCTTCACGGTCGCCAACACCGGCGCCCGCGCGGGCGCGGCAGTGCCGCAACTCTACGTCGCCCGCCCCGGCAAGGGTGGCTTCGTCACGCGACTGGCCGGATTCGATCGCGTCGATCTCGCCCCGGCGGCCCGTGAGCGGATAGAGGTGCGGATCGATCCCCGGCTGCTGGCGCGGTACGACGCGACCGCCCGCCTGTGGCGGATCGCCGCTGGCACCTACGAGGTCCGTCTGGCGAACGACGCGGCTGATCCCGGCATTAAAGCGACGCTTGAGCTCCCCGCGGCGACCTTTGGGCCTTGAGCATGTGCTCGGCTCGCTTTCACACGGCCGCTTCCTAATTCATCACTCCGATCATCGCAGTTCGCGCTCGATGACTGACCAAATGATACAAAACCGTGAAGACCATTTTCTCGCTCGCCGCGCTCACGCTGGCCATGAGCGGCCTGTCCGCTTGCTCGACGCTGAAGGGCGCGGGGCTGGGCGCGGCGGGGGGCGCCGGCGTCGCAGCGGCCACCGACGGTGACGTGAAGAAGGGCGTGACCGTGGGTGGAGCCGGGGGTGCCGTCGTCGGCACAGTAGTGGATTGAGGCCTCACCGGCCGAGAGGCGCGCTCCGCTTCTCGTGCTATCTGTTACCTTATCCCGGAAACTCTCGTGCTTTCAGTTTCCCTATGGGTTGTCTGGCACCCTGCAGAGCGAAGCAGGAGGATACGGTAACTGATAGCACGTGCTGTTTTAGGCTTCGATCCGACGTTCGGCTGATTCGATCGGTCTTGTGCTTTCAGTTACCCGATGTCTGAGCATTGTCCGCAGGCACGCCTGACCGAGCGGGAGCCGCTACATGAACCCCTTGCCGGCGTGATCACGGTAGCGTTCTGTGTCCCGCACATATTCCGCCACCATGTCGATCGACGCGTGCCGACTGTGCTGGCGCATCTTAAACAGGTTCGCATTCTGTCGCCCGGCCTCGGTCAGGAATCCGGCACGCAAGGAATGGCCCGCGAAAAGCTCCGGCGGGTAGCCGGCTGTGGCCGCGGCCGCCTTGACCACTAGGGCCACGCCCTTAGTGCTCATTGCCTTGTCGGTGAGGCGACCCTGCGGGGTGAGTTTCCGGAATACTGGCCCGGATGTAATCCCTGCTTTCTCGATCCAGGTTTCATAGTGGCGCACCGGCTCGAGCCTCGGCCCGTCGAGTACCGCGACGCCCTGGCCCTCGCCGAACTGGTCGGTCTTCGACGACTTCACTTTGATGGTGAGCCCCTCGGGATCGCGCGTCACCCGCGCGACCGTGATCGCCACCAGCTCTGAGCGGCGGAACGCGCCGCCCATGCCGATCGCGAGCAGCGCGCGGTCGCGGTGTGCGCGCAGATCGTCGCCTCTGATGCTGCGGAGCATGTCGCGCAGAATGTCGCCATCGGCCGCGCGCTTCTTGTGGACCTCATCGTCCTTCTTGGTGCGGCGGATGCCTCCGACAACAAGTCCCAGGTCGCTCGCGCCCGGCTGCGATGTCGGCGGCTCTACCTTGGCCATCCGATGCGCGAACACGATCGCGGCAAGTCGGCGGTCGATCGTCGCCCGGGTCAGTGGCTTTGGCTCGCGCCGCATGCGAAGCTTGCCCGTCTTTGTGAACTGGTCAGCTGCAGGCGTGAAACCTGTAGTAGCCAGCTCGGTCAGGAACGCCGCGACCGTTGCCGGCGTCGCGGGCAGCGAGCGATAGCGTCGTTCTGAGCACCAGGCGAGGAACAGGTCCCAGTCCGACCGGTAGGATTGCAGCGTCGCTTCTGCGCGACCTCGACGCAGGAAATGGTCGACGCGCTCCTGATCGTCGGGCGCCAGATCCGGAAGATAGAGCTCTTGAGGTTCGACGCGATCGAGCACGGTAAGTGCACCACTGATGATTGCGTCGAGATCTGCCGGACGATCGAAGCTTGGCGCTAGGTCGTCCGCAGAGGTCACGACAGCCGATGTCGCGGTTCCGTCGTCGGTATGCGGAGGCTTCTCATCTGAGATCATGGTTGCTCGGCATCGCAAAGTGAGAGAGGCTAGCTCGGGACATCACCCGAAGTCGCTTAGACCCGACATACGTAGCCGACCCAGCTGTCGGCATTCTTGGGACCGGGGACGATCTTCGCTTCTTGGTTGTGATCTCAAAAGGTGCATCTGTTTTAAAACAGTGGATATCACACACTCACACCCTGCCGCAGTTGCAAGGCGCCGTCACCGCCCGCGAGGCGAGGAAGCTTCTGCTCCGTCCCGCAAACGATCGATTTTGAAGCGCGACCATGTGAGAACGTCTAGCAGGCTGCCGCAGCTTATCAAAACGCTTTCTCACATGGTCCGTGTCATGTTAGCTGCGCGAGATGGGTTTTGAGACGGATCTATGCTGATCGGCTACGCGCGGGTGTCGACGCCCGAACAAGCTCTGACGATGCAGGCCGACGCGCTACACAAGGCGGGGTGTCAGCGGATCTTTTCCGATAAGGCGAGCGGAGCCAAGGCCAATCTGGGGGGCTTGGCCGACGCCTTATCTCACGCACGGGCTGGCGACGTAATCGTGGTATGGAAGCTCGACCGGCTTGGTCGAACAATGAAAGGCCTTGTCGACCTCGCTGCACAATTGGCCGACCGCGGCATCGGGTTCTGCTCGCTGACGGATGGCATTGATACGGCGGGTACTGCCGGGAAGCTCGTCTTTCACATCATGGCGGCCATGGCGGAGATGGAACGCGATCTGAACCGGGAGCGCACGACGGCCGCGCTGGATGTGGCTCGACGGCAGGGAAGGGTGGGCGGCCGAAAGACGGTAATGACGCCCAAAAAGCTGGAGGCGGCTCGCACCCTTCTGGCGTCTGGGGTGAAGCGGCGCGAGGTTGCCTCGATGATCGGTGTGTCGATCCCGACCATCTACCGCCATTTTCCGGCGCCGATGGAAGATGCAATCAACGCGGAAGGGAAATAGCGTCAGTCGGGTTCAAAAGCCGTCAGGATGGGGCAGGGGCCTTCCGAGCCGGCCCCGCACTCGCGGGCGAGCCGGTGTAGCGAGCTCCGCACCCGCTTCAGCTCATCGATCTTCGCATCTAGCGCTGCGACCCTTTTATTGGCGAGTTCCCGCGCCCGCACACGATCGTCGGTGGCGTCGAGCTCGAGCAGCTCGCCAATCTCCTCGAGCGTGAAGCCGGCGCCTTGTGCCGACCGGATAAAGCGCAGCCGGCGAACATCCTCCGAACCATAGCGGCGGATACCGCCTCCGGACCCGGAGTTGTTCGGCCTGTCGGGTGTCTCGAGAAGACGGCGGCGCTGGTAGTAGCGGATCGTTTCCACCCCCACGTCACCCTCGCGTGCAAGCCCCGCAATGGTCATGCCGGTCATTTCTTGACTCCGTACTATGGTACGGATCCCATATAGGTCGGCACATAGGCCGGAGAAGACAAATGGCGACGTTGGCGCCCAAGAGGGCGACGATCTATCGGATGGTAATGCCGACCCACACCTGTCCCTACGGGATCAAGGCGACGGATCTTCTGCGTCGGCAAGGTTACGAGGTGGAGGACCATTGGCTGCGCACGCGGGAGGAAACGGACGCGTTCAAAGCCGAGCATGGAGTCAAGACGACACCTCAAACCTTTATTGGAGGTAAGCGGGTCGGGGGCTACGACGATCTGCGCCGCTTTTTTGGCAAGGCGGCCCGCGACTCCCAGGCCGTCACTTATCGGCCGGTGATTGCGGTGTTCGCCATGACGGCGCTGATGGCGCTAGCCGCCAGCTATGCCGTGCTCGGCACACCCTTCACGGTGCGCGCGGGTGAATGGTTCATTGCCTTCTCGATGTGCGTGCTCGCCATGCTCAAGCTCCAAAATGTGGAGAGCTTTTCGAGTATGTTCCTCAACTATGATCTGCTCGCCAGCCGGTGGGTGCCCTATTCCTACATCTACCCCTACGCGGAAGGGGCAGCGGGCGTGCTGATGGCGGCAGGCGTACTGACCTGGCTGTCGGTGCCGATCGCGCTCGTCATTGGAACGATCGGAGCGGTTTCGGTCGTCAAGGCGGCTTACGTAGACAAACGTGAACTCAAATGCGCCTGCGTAGGTGGAGACAGCAATGTGCCTCTTGGCTTCCTGTCGCTGACGGAAAATGTGACGATGGTAGCGATGGCCTTGTGGATGATCGTGGCGCCTGCTGCACTCGCAGCGGCTCATTGAGCCGTTAACTTCGGGCGGAGAGGCTGTGACCTGCTCCCCGGAAATCATGCCATTGGTAAGTTAGCTCGTCAGATGGAGACGAGTGATGCGGCGAGGCCGATTTACCGAGGATCAGATCATTGGCGTGCTGCGCGAGCATGAGGCCGGCGTGAAGACCGCCGAGCTGTGCCGGAAGCATGGGATCAGTGACGCGACGTTCTACAACTGGAAGGCGAAGTACGGCGGGATGACCGTGTCGGAGGCGGCGCGGTTGCGGGCGCTCGAGGACGAGAACCGCCGGCTGAAGAAGCTGCTGGCGGAGTCGATGCTCGACGTGTCGGCGCTGAAGGATCTGCTGAGAAAAAACTGACCCGGTCTGGAGATCGCTACGCTGCGGTGGAGAAGCTGATGGCCGACCACAGCTTCTCCAAGCGTCGCGCCTGCAGGCTGATCGGGGTGAACCGGTCGGCGTGGCAATATGAGCCGCTTCGCGGGAAGGACGATGCTGTCCGCGAGCGGATGCGCGAGATCGCGAACGAACGTCGTCGCTTCGGCTATCGACGGCTGGCGATCCTGCTCAAGCGGGAGGGCAAGGGCATGAACCTGAAGAAGGTGTATCGGCTCTATCGCGAGGAGCGACTAACGGTGCGCAAGCGTGGCGGTCGCAAGCGCGCGCTGGGCACGCGGGCGCCGATGGCGCTCCCGCAAGAACCCAACCAGCGCTGGTCGCTCGACTTCGTATCGGACTCGTTGGCCTGCGGCCGGCGGTTCCGCATGCTCAACGTCATCGACGACTACAGCCGGGAATGCCTGGGATGCATCGTCGACACCTCGCTGTCGGGTCGGCGGGTTGTTCGCGAGCTGAGCGCCATCGCCGAGCGTCGTGGACTGCCGTGCATGGTGGTCAGCGACAACGGCACCGAGCTGACCAGTCATGCCGTCCTCGCCTGGTGTCAGGACACCGGAGTCGAGTGGCACTACATTGCCCCGGGGAAGCCGCAGCAGAATGGCTTTGTGGAATCGTTCAATGGTCGCTTGCGCGACGAGTGTTTGAACGAACACCTGTTCCCCTCGCTGGCTGCGGCGAGACGGATCATCGAGGCATGGCGGACGGACTACAACACCGTGCGTCCGCACAGCAGTCTTGGCGGGATGGCACCCGCCGAGTTTACGAACAGCCCCCGCCAGGGGCATATGGACACCAAAGCTAAGTTATCAGCGGCCTGAAAACGGGGAGCAGGTCAGCTGCCGGAGAGCGTGAAACCGGATTGGCCCATACTCAGCAGACTATCTATCGACTTCGGTAGTATCAACGCGGTTGGTCGGAGTTCCTTGTCTTGCGGGTGATCCTGCTTACCAATCCGAATAGTCCGGGATGATTCGCCTTATGATAGGATGATCCGACACCCAGCGCGGCGGTAAGCCGACGGTGCGCCTCTCCCAGGGCGTGATAGGGTAGACTTGGAAGAAGGTGGTGGAGCGCGTGGTAGCGTAAGCCAACAGGGGCCCAAAGCATCGGCAGCAACGTGGGTGGCGGCACGTTGACTGAATCAAGGTACTGCGCGGTAAGGCTCATTGCCTCCCCCTCATTCTCCCAAAGGTGAGCAGTGAGCGTGCGAACTTGGTTCAAGAGCGCGATGCTTGAGCCAATGATTAGTCCGACGATAAAACCGTGCAACGAGATGGTGCCGTATGCCACCATAGCCAACAGCATGATCGCCCAAACGCTCGCTGCTGCCTCGAGCTGCATAAAGAGCTTGCGAGCGTCACCCGTAGGCATGCGCCGGCGGAAAGACGGGTTGATCGTGAGGGACGAGTATCGCTCGATGGCTACTAGTCTAAGCCGTTTGGAGAGCAATGAAAGTGGCGTCAACACCGCAAATCGTAGGATAACCCCGACCGGGGCCATTGCGGAGACGAGTATGAACAATAGGAGTGTTGACGGCATCATCAGCGCAAGGGACAGATATTCTGGATCGTCCTTGGTTCCGTACCGCGACTTAGCATGATGGAGGTTGTGGATACCATCATACATGAAGGACGGCACCAGCATCGGTATTCCAACGACAATATTCCAGATCAATCGAAAACCTGGTAGAGCGGCATGCTTGATGTGGCTTACCTCATGGATAAACGAGAGAGCGCGGTAGAGCGCGAGCACCGAAACAATACCTGCGGCGATCACCACCGGCGTTGTCCTAGCGGACGCGGCGAACATCAACGCGCCATAGCCGATTACTGCAGCAGCGAGCATATCCACCCAGTAAATGATGGCGCGCGGCCGTTTCAGATCGTGGGTAAGCGCGGCTGCCGTTCGCAGCATTGTCTTTTCCTCGGCACAGCGGCGGGGAGTTTTTAGCTCGGTGCAGGAGGGGGCCGCGACGGAAAGACCGGACGCAAGCTGTACACGCACTCCCTCGACTGGGTCGTGGGTAACTACCTTACACATAGATCCCTCGATGTTGTTACCGGAAGCATGTCGCCCGCCGCGCGCTACGGCGTTGTCACCATGTGCGCACTCCTCGACCGGAACGCGCTCAACTACGGCCGGCGGCTTGGCCTCACGGCTGGCGAGCGTGTCGCGGTGCCGGGTGGCTAGAGCCATGCCCGGCCGCTTGATCCAGGTTGCCGAGGATGAGGTCTTCCTAGTAGTCACTGTCTTGATCGACATGCTCGATCTCGCCGCATTTCCAGTATCCGGATACATGAAGCGCGGATCGGTCGAAGCCGATGCGCCCAAACGCACACCGTAGCTCTCGTGCGGCGGTCGCCTCGCAAGCGACCCAAACCTGCGATGTGTCGGGGTTCACGGTCAGCGTCTTCGCATACTCAGCAAGCAGAACGCCAGGCTGCCGATCGCTGATAATCCAGCTAACCTGGGCGCCATCGTAAGCCGGCAGCGGCTGAACTGCCTCCGGCGTCGATGCCTCAAGTACTACCACGGTGCGTTCTGCCTGCTGCATCCCCTCTAGTATTGCTGATATAGCGGAGATTGCGGTCTCGTCCCCAAGGAGAAACAGCTGCTTTCCGGGTATGTGCGAGAAGTTGCTGCGCGGACCTGCTATTTGCACAATTGAGCCAACCTTCGCCGTTTCCAGCCATCGTCCTGCCAAGCCGTGCCCATGGACGACAAAATTGACATCCATCTCGCATTCCTCAGGCCGCCAAGCCCCGATCGAAAACGCACGACCGTCCGCGCCATTGTCAAAAAAGAGTTTCACCCACTGTCCTGGGCGATCACGCGCGAAATGGGCAAGATCCTCACCACCAAGGGTCACGCGCCGCATGCGTGGCGTGACGTCGACGATGCGCTTCACGTTCGTCTCGTACAGCCTGTAGATTGGCTTGTGATGCATCTAACGCTCCTTCGACGCGCCCGCCCAATTCTGATTGGCCTAATGATAATCATTAGCAGATCGTCTTGCGTAACTGTCAAACGCCATAGAATAATGGGAAGTCGCCCTTTGCCAGCGATGGAAGCTCCGACGTCGCTGCCAGAGGTACCATTGGTCTCGTCAGACGTAGGGCCGATGCGGCCATCATGCGGCTGTCGTTAATCAGCCAGCGGATCTGGCAGCCAAGCGCCCGGCTGGCGGAACTCCGTTATCGACTGTCGAGGCCGAGATAACGCGACGACCCGCAAACACGTATCAGCGGCCGTGCTCATGCGAGAGCCACGACCAAGCGGTTCCTGGCCTCCACAAACTGGCAAGGCGAACGGGTGAAGGAGTCGAAGCGAGAGCAGACTCACGCGTCATGTTGGGCTCGCCGCCCACTCGACAACGTAGACCAAAGGATGACATGACCTTGAACAGACGAAGCGTCACCGTTCTTGGGGCGACAGGTTCGATCGGGAATTCGACCCTCGACCTCATCAATCGTCACCCCGACACCTTCGACGTCGACACGGTGACGGCCCATCGTGACATCGTCGGACTCGCCGCTGCGGCTCGCCAATCCAATGCTCGATATGCGGTGATCGCGGACGAGACCAAATATCTTGCGCTCAAGGGACTCTTGGGCGGAACCGGCATTCAAGTGGCGGCGGGCGCGGACGCGATCATAGAGAGGGCGGGGGCCGGTACTGATTGGACGATGGCGGCGATCGTCGGACTGGCAGGTCTTGAGCCGATTATGGCGGCCCTTCGGGCAGGGGGGACCGTAGCGCTCGCAAACAAGGAGGCCCTGGTGGCAGCCGGTACGATCATGATGGACGCCGTTGTCGACCATGGCGCAACGCTGCTCCCGGTGGATTCGGAGCATAACGCCGTCTTCCAGTGCTTTGAGCCCGATCCTGCGCGGATCAGGCGTATCGTCCTAACTGCCAGCGGGGGGCCGTTTCGCACCTGGTCGTACGAGCAGATGAGGTATGCGACCGTAACACAGGCAGTGAAGCATCCAAATTGGCCGATGGGACACAAGATCTCGGTCGATAGCGCCACGATGATGAACAAGGGGCTCGAACTGATCGAGGCACGCCATCTATTCGGCGTCGCGCCTGGCATGCTCGACATCGTGGTTCATCCGGAATCCATCATCCATTCGATGGTCGACTTCATCGACGGCTCGACGCTGGCACAGATGGGTTGTCCCGACATGCGCGTGCCGATCGCCTATACCTTGGCGTGGCCGGAGCGAATGGCGACGCCCTGCGATCGGCTTGATCTTGCTCAGCTTGGTCAGTTGACCTTCGAAAAGCCTGACGAAGACCGCTTTCCGGCGCTGCGTATCGCGAAATCGGCGCTGTACCAGGGAGGAGCGACACCCGTGATCATGAACGCCGCGAACGAGGTCGCCGTCGCAGCCTTCCTTCAGCAGCATATCGGCTTCGCCGATATCATGAAGGTCGTCGAGATGGTGCTTGAGACCTATATGGCTCCAGATCCCGCAGATCTCGACGATGTCCACGCAATCGACGAGGAGGCAAGGGCGTTCACAACATTCCATTTGAAAGCGGCCGTGGCAGCTTGAGGCTCGCCAGGCGGTGTCCCGGCGGCATGCCGCTGCCGGGGCGGCAATGGCGCATTGATCGTTCTGCGTGACGCACGGGACCGCCGTGTCCATCATGCCCGTCCTCGCCCCGGAGCCGGCGCGGCTAGCGCGGGAGGACCGTTCGGCGGACGAAGCATCAAACCATCAGCGGTCGCGGGCCGCGCTGCGGTTTTGTTCGTCAGTGAGCCGGGCTGTCGAAATGCAACGCACGCCGAGACATCGCCATCCGCTGATCTTCTTCCGACTGAGCAAATAGCATTCGAAGAGCCATGAGCGGCGGGGACCAGCCGAGGCGAGACCTCTGGCTGGTCCCCGGCCGGTTACTTGACGCCGAACAGGAAGTTCAGCACGAGCTCGTTAACCTCCTTAGGACGCTCGATGGTTGTCCAGTGGCCGGTCCGTGCGAGGATGTAGAATGCTGAGTCCGGAAATTTGGCCGCGAGCGCGGACGCAGCTGGCGGCGGCGATGTGTTGTCCTCGTCGCCGGTGATGAGGATGGCGGGAACGGAGATCCGCCCCACGTCGGCCGCAACGCAGGTGGCGAGCGCTTCGCAATGGCGAGCATAACCCTCGGCCGGCTGGCGCATGATGAATTCGCGTACGAAGGCCGCGATTGCGGGCTGGTTGGCCTTGGTGTCGGCTGAAGTGCCGGCAGCGACGATCTGATCGGCGATCTCGCCGAGGCCTTCTTCGCGCGCCTTGGCGGCGCGGGCCTTCATCGCCTCGCGGCCGGCCTCACCTGGCGCATGGACCGGACCGATCAGCGTAAGCGAACGCACTTTATCCGGCGCCATCAGGGCGAGATGCTGTGCCACCACCGTGCCCATCGAATGGGCAACGACATGGACGGGTTTATCGACGCCGATCTGCTCAAGAACGCCTAGCGCGGCTTCGACGAGACCATCGATCGTGTTCTTACCCTTCGATTCCGACTGCCCTGCGCCCGGCAGATCGAAGCGATGGCAGGTGAAGAAGCGCGAGAGCGCAGCGACCTGCGGACCAAACACGTTCGACGTGCCGCCGAGACCGTGGATGAAGAGGATCGGATCGCCCGATCCAGTTGTTTCGACGTGGTACTTTGACATGTTCAAGCGACCTTGTTTGCAAGCCGGCCGAGACCGGAGATTTCAATAGCGATCTCGTCACCGCGCGCGAGATACTTGGGAGGATCGAATCCGATCCCGACACCCGCCGGGGTGCCGGTGGCGATCATGTCGCCGGGCTGCAGGGTCAGACCTCCGCTCAGCGTCTCGATCAGGGTCGGTACGTCGAAGATGAGATCAGACGTGTTGCTGTCCTGCCGCAGCTCGCCATTGACCCAGCACTGCAGGTGCAGATCATCGACCTTTACCTCGTCGGCAGTGACGATGTACGAACTGATCGGGCAGAAGGTGTCGAGCGACTTGCCGATAAACCACTGCTTGTGCTTCGACTGCAGATCACGCGCGGTCATGTCGTTGATGATAAGATAGCCGAAGACATGGTCGAGGGCGTCCGCCTTGGAAATGCCGCGACCACTCTTCCCCATCACAACGCCGAGTTCGGCCTCATAGTCGATGCTGTCGGAAAGTCCGGTCGGATAGAGGATGTCCTCGCCATTGGCGATGACGGTCTCGGGTGCCTTGGTGAAGATGATCGGCGCCGTCGGGATGGCGTCGCTCGCGTCCTTTGCCGAGCTGTCGAAACCGCTCTTGGTGAACTCGTGCGCGTGGGCATGATAGTTCTTGCCGACGCACATCACGTTGCGGCTCGGGACGATCGGCGGCGCGAACGTCACGTCGCTCAGGCGCTCGCCCTCGCCCGAAGGAACGAGGCGGGTTTTCACATCATCGTAGATGCGGATGAGATCGATCATGGTGTCGACTGGCTGGCCGAGCAGGTCGGATACGGGCCAGTATCGATCGGTCTCTGGGGAGACGACCGCGACAACATCGTCGGCTCCCGTTTTCAAGGTTGCCAGTTTCATCAGTCTCTCCCGTCAAGATTGTTGGCGAATGTGAACCATTGGTTGGCTGCTTATGAACCAAGAGCGTCCTTGGGTCAATAAACCGATGCAATGGCGCAGGCAAAATAATTATAATAAGGGTCCTGGTATAGTGTTGGTTCAGTTCCGCCACGCCTTTGCGGGGAAGCGCCGTGATGGCCGATCTGAGGGGGCCAGGCCGTCCTGACGTATCCCCAAGGTACGCCGCGCGAATATCGCTTCGAGCAACGGGATGAGGCTCGAGGGATTGTCGCCACGTACGCCATCGGAGGCCGCGAACGCGGCACCGCCTGACGCCGGCGACTCGGCGATAGCAGCCATACGCATTCCCAATCGCGACGCGTCGAGCTCGAGGCGGTCTTTGATCCGGGGATCCGCTACGAAGCCCCAGCGGATCGCGCGAACTTTGCCACCGTCTCCCAAGTGGTCCAATCATCGACCGCATGCGCGCGGACCGCAGTCCGTGTTTTTCACGAGGCAGCGCCAGATCCTGCGGCATTTCGATAAAGGCGTCCGCCGGACGCGTCGGAAGAGATGTGGCCCGAACGACGTCGCGGTCCTGCCAGCCCGCCGATCCTGGCATGCCATGGCGGATATGGAGGGGGCGCCGGACGATCGGGTCCGAACGGAAAGTCCGTGCCCGGCATCAGATGAAATGAACGACGCGCCTCCGGATGACAGAATTCAGAGCCGGGCCAGTGTCGTGACCTTCATGATCGCCGGGCTTCATGCATGCGTCGTGCCCGATCCGTGCGCCTGTCTGCGTTGAAGTGTCGGGCCCATGTTGTCGAACTGCATGGCGGCGCGGGGCATGCACTAGGCTCGCGGACGTCGGTTTCAGCAGTTGATGAAGCTCTGCCGGGAGCCTCCACTTCTGGTCCGGAATTTCATCCGTGCCGCTCAGCTGCCGACCAAAGCTATCCGGACCTCGGAAAGATGTTCACGCATCAGCCGTCCTGCAGTTTCGGCATCACGTTCGAGAAGGGCGCCGACGATCGCACGGTGCTGTCGCTGGTAGAGATCGCGCCGTTCGCGCGTCACCGTCCGTTCCTTGAGTTTCATCCACTCCGGCTGGTTCCGGGCCAGATTGATCGCCTCGTAGAGGCCCTTCAGTAGCTCATTCTTCGTAGCCGCTATGACCCGCTCATGAAGCCTGCCATCCCATGTCTCGAACGTCGGCACGTCCGGCGCCGCCTCGGCTTCGTCCACGCATTCGCGCAGGCTTGCCAGATCGGCTGACGTTCCTCGCGATGCCGCGAGACTCGTAGCCCATGGTTCGATCGCGAGGCGGATTTCCATGACCTCGGCAGGGCTTGAACCGACGACTCTGCTGAGCAGCGAAGTGGCTTCTTCGACGACAGGCGTCCTGTCCGCGACAAAGGAGCCTCGGCCGACGTGGCGAACGATCTGGCCGGCATCCTCGAGCTTCTTGAGACCCTTCCGGATCGTGTTGCGCGCGACGCCGAACTCGATCTCCAGTTCGCGTTCGGTCGGTAGCCTGAACCCCGGCTGCCATTCACCGCTGGCAATGTTGCTTTCCATGCTTTCGATGAGCGAGCCGACCGCGCCAGCGGCGCGAGAGCGTAGGTCGCGAGAAGCAGCATTGTGAGCCATTGCTGATCCAATAAGGCTCCCACGACGGCAGATCAAGCTTATTGGTATATCGAAAAATCGCAGGCTCGCGTTTCCTCAGCCTTCGACGCCACTGCCGAAACGCTGACTTGCGCTTGGTGATGGATCAAGCGACCCGCATGTCGGAGAGGCCGAACATGTACTGCCGCACATGCAGAAGATGCATGCGCATACCATCGTGTGCGCCCTGGCGATCGCGGTTGCGGAGTGCGGCGACGATCGAGGCATGCTGCCCATGGATCTCCTTGCGAAGCTCCGCGGTCATCGTCCGTTGCTTGAGCCGACCCCAGTCAGCACGGGTGCGAACGGATGCCATGGTGCGGACCATGGCGAGTGCTGGCCGGTTGTGCGCGGCCACTGCGAGGGCATCGTGAAGTGCGGCATCCCAGATTTCGAAGTCGGCCACCGTCGGCGCCGCAAAGGACTTTTCCAGGCACGATTCGATCGCCATGCAATCCTCATGCGTCGCCCGCGCAACGGCGAGGGCCGCAATTCCGGGTTCGAACATCAGACGGCATTCGAGAACCTCGGCGGGGCTCGACATGCCGAGGATGGCCTCGTCGTTGAGGGGGGCGTCGTTCGATCCGGCCGTGACGGCCGAGATGACGAATGTTCCACTGCCCACGGCGCGGCGGATTAGCCCCTGGGCCTCGAGGTCACTGAGCGCGCGTCGTAACGTATCACGTGCAACGCCGTAGTGCTCCGCGAGCGCACGTTCGGTCGGTAGCCGACCATCGAGCCACGCGCCACTCGCCACGCGCGAGATCCTCGCGCAGTAGGTCGAGGACGGTAGCAGCGCCTCCGCGCCCGGGTGCCGGCACTCGTTTCCTCCTTACACGGGGTCTCCCAGGAGAACGGTTCGTACAGTCTGGATGTGGCCTTGCATATGCTGCGCTGCACGCTCGCCGTCGCGATCGCGAAGGGCTTGGACGATGTCGCGATGCTGCATCTGGTAGACCCGGCGATGCTGCAGTGTACGGCCACTGACCTTGAGGCCGCCCCAGATCGCATCGTGGCGCAGGCCATCGATGACATCATAGAGCGTCACCAGCAGCGCATTGTGACTGGCGGCGACGATGGCGCGATGCAGCTTGCTATCCCAATGTTCGTATTCGGCGATGTTGGTCGCGCGTTCGTTGCCAAGGGAGAGACTCTCGAGCGCACGCAGCTCCGAATCGGTCGCTTTGGCCACGGCGATCCTTGCTGCCTGCGGCTCGACCACAAGCTGTGCGTCGAGGACGTCCGCCGGACTGGTCGTCATGGCGAGGCGGCCGAGCAGCGTGTCGACGCGCGCGCGTTCGAGTTCCACGGGATCCGGGTCGCTGACGAAAGCGCCCTTGCCGGCGATACGTACGATCTTCCCGTGGCTTTCGAGCATGTCGAGCGCACGACGTAGCGTGTTGCGTGCCACGCCATATTGTTCGGTCAGCTCGCGTTCGCTCGGCAGCTGGGTGCCGGGCATGAGTTCGCCCGCAGCCACACGCTGTTCGAACTCCGCCATGAAGCGCGCCCTGGCGGCTGCCGCCTGCGTCCGCACGCTCATCCGACATTCTCCTCATAGACCAATGCTGAACCAGTATAGCAATTGCTTGCGGGCTTGGCGAACGAGTCGTATCTAGTCACAACAATAAAGAACCAATTGGTTCATAAAGACATAGGATGAGGTGCCGTGAAGGACACTTTTCTGACAGGATCGGGCTGATCTAAAACCCGCGCATTTTTGGCGGGCTAAAGGTTGAGCGTGCGCTCAGCAGGTCCGTGGCGGACAGCTTCATTAGTCCGTGGCGCCCCTCAATTCTCCGAAAACTTCCCGCGCCGGGTCATCGCGGTCCGGCCGCAGAGCCGGTGCGCCTTCGCTCGGGCGGGGAATACATTTTCTCTAGAAGGTTGGAATAGAACGGGAGAATTCGATGAACGCGTTGGCAACGGTATCAACTGATCAAGAGCAAAAACCTGCCATGTTCTATGAGGTACATGGCGAGGGCGACCCTGTTGTCATGATCCATGGTCTCGGCGGCAACTCGAACATCTGGACGCCGCAGGTCACGACGCTGCAGCGCTTCTTCAGGGTGATCCGTCCCGATCTGGTCGGTTCGGGTTTCAGTCGGCTCGACGGCGAAACGATCAGCATCGAGCGCTATATTCGGGATATCGTCGGTCTGCTGGATCGCCTCGACATCGGTTCCGCCCACCTCGTCGGCCATTCGATGGGGACGATCGTCTGCCAGCATCTCGCGGCGTGGCATCCCGAACGGGTGAGGAGCCTTGCGCTGTTCGGTCCCATCCACACGCCCTCGGATGCGGCGCGCGACGCGCTGAGAGCGCGCGCTGAAACCAGCCGCACGCGCGGCATGTTGCCGGTCGCAGAGGCGGTGGTCCAGGGGGGCACGTCGGCGTACACCAGAGCCGACCGTCCCGAGATCGCCGCGTTCGTCCGGGAGGCAACGCTCCGCCAGCATCCGGAGGCCTATGCGCAGACCTGCGAAGCGCTGGCGAACGCGCAGCCGGCGGATACGGACCGGATCCGCTGTCCGAGCATCCTGGTGACCGGTGACGAGGACGGGACCGCCCCCCCGACCGCGGCCGGCTCGCTCGCCCTCTCACTTCCCGACGCGGACTTTACCGTCCTGAGCCGCTGCGGCCACTGGACCTCGCTGGAGCGGCCCAGGGACGTGACGGAAGCGCTCACGACCTTCTATTTCTCGCGGACGTTCCGGTAGGAGCCGGCGGATGGCGGATCCAACGTCACCGACCCGGCTGCTGATCTGCCGGACCTGTCCCGGCAAGGCCAATGCAACCCGGAAGAGGCCACTTGGATCAGATGCTGGCGTCCGTCTCGCCGAACGGCTCCGCTCTCGTCTCGACGGCGGCAACGTCGTTGTCCGCCTCGTCGATTGTCTGAGCGGATGCCTGACGCCCTGCAATGCCAGATTGTCCGCCGGCGGCAAGAGGTGGGTCAGGCTACATGAGCTCGTACCCGAGGATGCCGACGCACTCGCCGCCTTTGCGCGGGCTTACGAGGCGAGTCCGGGCGGCAACGTCGATCCAAGCCTGATTTCCGACAGGCTGGCGGGAAAGCTGGCGGCTTCGATGCCGGTCTTCGCAAGTCAACATACGAACGGCGCGGGTGACAGCAGCCCATAGGGCAGTGTGGCGCCGCATGCTTACGATAAGAAAAGGAGAGGACGAGATGAACGCAGAATCCACGCTCTTTTGCAACGTCAACATTCTGGATGGCACTGGTGCGCAGCCCTATCGCGGAGACGTGCTCGTCCGCGGCAATCGCATCGACCGGATCGCGCGGGCCGGCCAGACGTGTATCGCCCACGACTTGGCGACCAACGTCGTCGACGGTGGCGGGCATAGGACGCTCATGCCCGGGCTATGCGACGCACACACCCATATCACCTGGAACAACGGCACCAACCTTCACGCGACAACCGCGCTCCCGATCGAGGAGCATCTGCTTCTGACCATCGACAATGCCCGTACCTACCTCGATTGCGGCTACACGATGTGCGTCGGCGCGGCCTCGGCCAAGGAGCGTTTGGACGTGGTCATTCGCGACTCCATCAATTCCGGCCGCATCCCGGGACCGCGCCTGTTGGCATCCGGCATGGAGATCGCGACCACCGGTGCGGATGTGAACCCGTCGCTGACGGCAGACGGCGTGGAAGAGATCCGCAAGACGGTGCGCTCGGTATGCAAGCTCGGCGTCGACACGGTAAAGCTGAGCATGTCCGGCGAGCAGATCACCGGTGCCGCGCTGAACCATGAGACTTTCTTCACCGATGCCGAGGTCGCCGTAGCGGTCGAGGAGGCGAGCCGTCGCGGCGCCCGGGTCTGTGCCCACGCGCGTAATCAGCATTCGATCAAGCTCTGCGTGAAGCACGGGGTGAACATCATCTACCATGCGAGCTTCGTGGACGAGGAGGCGCTCGACATGCTCGAGGCCGCGAAGGATCGTGTCTTCGTCGCCCCCGGCCTCGCCTGGCTCATCATGACTTGCTACCATGCGTCGGACTGGGGGATCACGCCCGAGGCGGCCGAGCAGATGGGCTATGTCGACGAACTTGAGAACGCCATCGAGAGCATGAAGAAAATGCATCAGCGTGGCATCCGGGTACTGCCCGGCGGCGACTATGGCTTCGCTTGGACGCCCCATGGCACCTATGCCAAGGACCTCGAATATTTCGTCGACCTGCTCGGCTTCACGCCGATGGAGACGATCCTGTCGGCAACGAAGCTCGGCGGCGAGATCATGGGGGACCCCGAACATCTCGGCCAGCTGCGCGAGGGATATTTCGCGGACCTTCTGCTCGTCGACGGGGATCCTCTCCGCGATATCACGATCCTTCAGGATCGGGACAATCTGCTTGCGATCATGAAGGATGGCGCCTTCCACAAGGCACCTCCGAGCGCCGAGGCACGCATCCAGCGCCTGCCGCGCTTCGACCATCTTCGGGTGGTCGCTGCCTGATGTAAAGATCGGCCGTCCGAAAGAGGTACCGGAGGGCTGGTCCGATCGGAGCCCCCGAGGGAGCTCCGATCTGAAAGCTGAAACACACAGGCGATCTTCGACGCGGGGCGTCCTCCGTCGCGGGCGGGGCGTCGCGAGCCAACGTCTCGTGCGCACGCGACGTCCCTTGCTGACCCGTCATGGTCGGCGAAGTGCACCAACCATGAAAAGCCACAAGGGAGAGGGAAATGGCAATTGGAAAGCGCTGTCAGCTCGTTGTTGTCGCACTCTTGGCATCAGGCTGTTGTAGCGGCAGAGCCTGGGCTGACTCGGTAAACCAACCGGGTTTCACCATCGGCGTCCCCCTCTATGCCGAACTGCCAACGGGATTGTATGTGACGAACATTGCGGAAGTTGGTGTCCGCAAGACCGCCCCCGACACCCGCCTTTCAATCTACACACCCTTCTTCTTCCTTCAGACGCCGTGGGAGGTGGCGGGTGCGAGGATTGCGCCGGTCTTTTCGCCAATCCTGGCCGACGTTAAGTTTGATAATGGCCGGCACATTAGAGGCTTGTACAACACCTATGGCGGCGTCCAATTCACTTGGAAGCTCGACGATGCTTGGGGCGCGGGTTTCCGGTTGGGCGATTTCATCAAGCAGACCAACAAGGTTGCTAAACCTTTCAACACAATCGACACGCGTTTCGGGGTTACCTATCTAAAGAATGGAACCCACTTCACTGCAAACTTTAATTATGGTTTGCCCACAGGGCGCGGTGTGCGACTCGCGCCAAAATACCTCAATCTTGACGTCACATATTCACGCCATGCCGGAAAGCTGGAATATGGATGGGTCGGGTTTGGCTCGACCGACACGACCACACCCTTTGCGGGATATCGAACACAGCGCCAAATTGCGACAGGTCCTCTGCTAGGCTACGACTTCAAGAACTTTGCCCTTCAGCTACGCGCGACGTCGGATATTTATCAGCATAACTACGGCGGCAAGGAGCAGCGACTTTGGGGCGTGATCGCGGTCCCGCTCTGGATAGATAAGGGCGGCTGAACGCTCCGCTCGGGAAGTACATCCTGGATCCGGACAGCATGCTTGTTATGGGCAAATACGCGTCGGATGAATGCCTATGGCTCTCATGCCCCTGAGGCCCGAACTCGTGCCGGCTTTGTCGTCCCCGATCGATTGCGCCTCCATCATGCAGCCAGTCGTCATCGCGTGATCCAGGTCGGCATTGCTACACGGCGACCCTTGCCACTATCGGTAGGACGGTGAAGAAACCGACGACCATCGCTAAAACGTCGTCGGCATTGGCTGATTCGGGGGTGTTGTAGAGAAAGATATCGCATGGGGCCGATCTGCGCGATCCCTTGTACGAGCCGCATCACTGCTACGCCTAGTTGCCGGATCGGCCCGCCATGTCTTGCGAAACGCAGGTTGTAGAGCAGATATCGTCTGACCTGGACCTGGCGGTCGGGGACCAGGTTGGCTATGTCGCCTCGGGCGCGCTACCTTGGTGAGGCCTTGAGTTGCCGTGTACGTTCATTCTCCGCGAGCGCCACTTCGTCAGCAGAAATACGAAAGTCCCGATCGTAGTTGAAGGTGTGGCCGATCGCCGTCGCCAGAAGCGCGACGAACGCCAATGCCGCGAGCCACCATATGTACCAGATCATCGCGAGCGCAAAAGCTGCTGATATTGCGGCGAGGATGATTCCGGCGCCAGTGTTGCGAGGCATGTGGATATCGTGGAACCCGATCACTGGACGAACCGCGTTCTTCGACTTCATGTCGTACCAGGCGTCGAGATCGTAGACGATCGGAGCGAAGGCGAAGTTGTAGGACGGTGGCGGCGACGACGTCGCCCATTCCAGACTTCGGCCGTCCCACGGATCGCCGGTGACGTCGCGCAGTGCCTCACGGTTACGGAAGCTGACGTAGAACTGGATCAGGAAGGCGGCGATGCCGATCGCGATCATCGCCGCCCCGACCGCGGCGATGATGAACCAGATCTGCAACGACGGGTCCTCGAAGTGGCGCAGGCGACGCGTCACGCCCATCAGGCCGAGCACATAGAGCGGCATGAAGGCGACGTAGAAGCCGATCGTCCAGAACCAGAAGCTGATCGTGCCCCAGAACTTGTCGAGCTTGAAGCCGAACGCCTTCGGGAACCAGTAGTTGATCCCGGCGAACATCCCAAACAGCACGCCGCCGATGATCACGTTATGGAAGTGCGCAACCAGGAACAGGGAGTTGTGCAGGACGAAGTCGGCAGGTGGAACGGCGAGCAGCACGCCGGTTGTGCCGCCAATGGTGAAAGTGACCATGAACGCAACAGCCCACATCATCGGTAGCTCAAACCGGATGTTTCCTTTGTACATGGTGAACAGCCAGTTGAAGATCTTGGCACCCGTGGGGATCGAGATGATCATCGTGGTGATGCCGAAGAACGAATTGACGCTCGCTCCCGACCCCATGGTGAAGAAGTGGTGCAGCCAGACGAGGTAGGCGAGGATGGTGATGACCAGCAGCGCGTAGACCATCGACGTATAGCCGAACAGGCGCTTGCCGCAGAAGGTCGAGGTGACCTCGCTGAACACGCCGAACGCCGGCAGGATCAGGATGTACACCTCCGGGTGACCCCAGATCCAGATCATGTTGACGTACATCATGGGGTTGCCGCCCATGGTGTTGGTGAAGAAGTGTGTACCGAGATAGCGATCAAGGCTAAGCAGCGCGAGGACGGCGGTCAGCACCGGGAAGGCGGCAACGATCAACACGTTGGTGGCAAGCGCTGACCACGTGAAGACCGGCATCTTCATCATGTTCATACCGGAAGCGCGCATCTTAAGAATCGTCGTGAGCAGGTTGACGCCGGACAGCAATGTGCCAACTCCGGAGATCTGAAGCGCCCATATGTAATAGTCCACCCCGACATCGGGTGAGTAATCAAGCCCTGACAGGGGTGGCATCGCCAGCCAGCCTGTGCGGGCGAACTCACCCACGAACAGGCTCACCATGACGATCGCTGCGCCGGCCGCGGTCATCCAGAAGCTGAAGTTGTTGAGGAAGGGGAACGACACGTCGCGCGCGCCGATCTGCAACGGCACGACATAGTTCATCAGCCCGGTGACGAACGGCATCGCGACGAAGAAGATCATGATCACGCCATGCGCGGTGAACACCTGGTCATAGTGATGCGCGGGCAAATAGCCATCGTTGGCGCCGAAGGCGATCGCCTGCTGGATGCGCATCATGATCGCATCCGAAAAGCCGCGCAGCAGCATGACGATGCCGAGAATCATGTACATAATGCCGATCTTCTTGTGATCGACGGAGGTGAACCATTCCTTCCACAGATAGCCCCACACCTTGAAATAGGTGAGGGCGGATATTAATGCCGCACCGGCCATCGCGACCATCGCAAAGGTCGCAATCAAGATCGGTTCGTGGATCGGAAAGCTTTCGAGCGTCAGGCGCCCGAAAATAGTCTTTAACAGCTTTTCGGACATGGCGCTCGTCCTTTGATCAAGCGATTGCGCGCTGGGGACTCGACGTAGATTTGATGATCAACATACTATGTTTATGACGGTATTCTCAATTACGGGCCTTTGCTATTGTGATGGCTACGACTGGCATGAACCATAGGCTTTAAGGTGAGCCTTGTTCCAGCCTTGGTGGGCGCCGGCAAACTGGTACGCTCCGTCTTGTTGTTGGGCGTCTTCCGCTTCGCCGCGAATACCTCCAGCCGGTATGACACGATCTCGTAGCCCATTTTGCGCGCAAGCCGGCTTTGCATCGCGGCAAGCTGGGGATCGCGGAATTCGACGATCTGCCCGGTTTCGATGTCAATTAGGTGGTCGTGGTGCCCTGCCGCTGCGAACTCATAACGGGTTCTGCCATTGCCGAAGCGATGCCGGATGAAGATTCCAAGGGATGCAAGCAGCTTTACGGTGCGGTAAACGGTTGCGACGCTTAGGCCTCGCTGAACGAGTTGACCACGCCGGTGGATTTCGTTGACGTCGGGATGGTCCACGGCTTCGCGGACGATACTGGCAATAAGTTCACGCTCCGGCGTAGCACGGCACCCACGACGTGCAAGCTCACGCCGAAGTTCGTCCGTCTGGGCTTTCTTTTCAGGACATCGGTCCGCGTCGACAAATTGCCTTCTAGTCATTCAATTACATTACATGCGACCGACTTGCAGCGTTACCGCCATAGAGCCACCTAATGTCGCTATCTCGCCAATCAACGCACCGGTTATGGCGCATATCTGGGGCGTCCCCATGTCTCGAGATAAGGGCCGTTTGCCCAGTAAGCCATGGGAACCGTACCCTACTAAACGACCCGTTCAGCGGCAGGATTCATATGGGACCAGGGGAGGACGTTGGGTTCTCTCGCCCGGCAGGGTCACTTCGGATTGAAGTGAGCCCCGGGAAAGGCCCATTTTTTGCAGCGCAGGCGAACTTCTTCGTGTGCGCCCAGCTCACTGCGCGTCCCGTTGGTCACCACGTGAAGTACGCCACACCACCCTCGGCTCGAGAGGACAGCCTACCATGATGACCATCGACCATGTCACGATTCGGACAGGCGCTCTGGCAAGCGTCCGAGCGTTCTTCCTTGAGGTTTTCGAATTGGAGGAGGGACCGCGGCCCTTGGCCATCCAGCGTATCCCCGGCCACTGGCTGTACTCCGCGGGCAAACCGGTCGTCCACCTTATCGGCTCGGGTGAGCCTGCGGGGGGCATTGCGCGGGACAAGCCGGGCGAGACGATCGATCATGTCGGCTTTAGGCTGGAGAACTACTGGGGCCTACGCGATCGGTTGGACGCTCGAGGCATCCGATATTCCACCATGGATTTACCCGATATCAACGAGCGACGCATCTTCCTGTGGACGCCGGGTGGCACCTTACTCGAGGCGGTCTTTGATGCCGATGCGACCTCCTCCGGATCCAGGAGGTGACTGTCATCCGTGATGCCGTCGATCGTGGCGAACATGCTCGTATGACCGAAAGGACCGGCGCATTCATTCAAACCAGTCATCGGCACGGCGCGGTGAAGGGTCGGGCTGTGGTTGAAGCGGCTTGCATGCGCGATTGGCGATAGACGGCTTACGCATCATGCGTACTTACGCCGACTGATAGCATCTGGCGCCGCCCTAGATCCATAGAAGAGGGCTGGTCGTTGTAGACCAGCCCTCTTTTTGCGGCACGTTTATCGGAGCGCGTCGTGACGCGCGCGATACCGTAACAGGCAATTGCGTCAGGGAATGCTGACCGGTTCGGTGATCTGTACGCTCTGCGGCTTGCCAACCGGCATCAGTGAACCCGCGAGTATGACGAGCGGCTCCTTGGAGGGATTAGACGGGGCGAGCACTAGGGTCTCGTTCTCAAGCGCGGTGTCGCCAGGGCTGAGAATAACCGGGTTTGGACCTGCCTTGACCTCCATCGGCGGCCCCATGCTCCCGTCCGGGAGTGCCTTGCGCACTACGGCGCTGCCGCCCAAGACACGCAGTGAGAGCCGGCCTGATAGGACGTAGATCACCTGCATCCCCGAATGCACCTCACCCGGGATCTTTGCGCCCGGCGCAAATACCACGCGGCGGAGTGAAAGCTCTAGACCGGATGCCGCCACCGGCTGTCCAGACCCCAGGATAGTCCGGGTGACGCCCTTGACGCCTGCATCCTGTGCCGAAGCTGGCGATGTCATCCCCGTCAGCGCAAGTAAACCAGCGAACATAAATGTCTTTGTCATGTGGATATCCTTATTTGTCACGCAAGCATGGGTCACCGTAGGTCGAACGTATTATGTCGCGCGCTGCCGTGGCGATTGATATTTTACCTGTTGGTGCGATATGACCATTACAGTATTTTGCTGATCGCGATGGCGATCCGGCAGCCGAAGCGGATTGCTCCGTACACCAGCGTATGACCAGGGGTATCGTGAGCTCCCGCCGTTATGGCGTGGTCGCGGTGTTCCAGTTCTTCATCCCTGATCCTTGCAACGATGGATGAAAGTTCAGGCTCGCTATCACCCAGCAAGGCAAGTTGCTCATCGTAGTGCTCTACGACCGCATCTTCGACTGCCTCAGTGCAGGCCATGGCGGCTTCTGGCCCCATAAGGGCAGTGGTCAAGCCGACGGCGTACCCAGCTACATGCCACAGTGGGAGAAGGATTGTTGGACGCACGTTCCGGTTGGCGAGGAGTTCGGAGAAGCGCGCGTGATGCTCGCGCTCCTGTTCCCGCATATGCTGCAGTTCCTCGTGATGGAGATTCTTTCGGTCCAACACCGCGATTTGGCCATCATAGATCCGCACGGCGCCGAACTCACCGGCGTGGTCGACGCGGATGAGGGCGCGCAACGCTCGCTGGGATGGCCTGTTCGTCGACCTAGCCGAGCCTTCAGAGCGCGCGATTGGGTGTACGCCAGACGTCGCGTTGCTCACCATGTCTTGTCGATCCGTTCCTTCTTGCCGAGAAGCGTTGGCAGAACTCGGACGAGGTTTTTATCGGTAAACCATACTTGGCTCGCCGGCTCGTTGAAGCTCGCAATTAGGCCGAAGCGCACGAAGGGCGCTAGCGCACAGGTCTTGTTCCGATGTGTCACGTCAATAGTCACTGTCGCTGTCGACATGATCCGACACTCCGCGCTTCCAGTAGCCCGATACGTGCAGCGACCGCCGATCGAAGCCGAGCTCCAGGAACTCGGCCCGAAGGCGTCGTGCCATGGTACTCTCGCACCCGACCCAGATCTGGTCAGTCTCAGGGGTCAGTAGTAGATGACGTCCTACAGCCAGCAGCCCCTCGCCGCCTCGTTCAGGCATTTGCACGACGCTGGAGTTTACCAGGCCTGCGTTGCTGCAAAGCCGACCGATAGCAGGACGATCTGCGCCCTCGATCACGGCGATGCATGGCGCCCGCTGTGGCAGGCTTTCAAGGATGACGCATATCGCGGGAAGGGCGCACTCATCCCCGAAGAGGCAGAGGCGGCGATCAGGATCATGCCGAAAGTCACTGCGGGGACCGTAGAGGCGAACCCGGCGCCCACGACCTACCTGCCGGATCCATGAGGCGGCAGGGCCGTGCTTTGACGTTTCTCCATGAAGGACGAAATCCATGTCGATCTCGCCTACCGCTGCACGCACGGCCCGAACCGTGTACGCGCGCCCTGCAGTCTGCTCGTCGAAGAAGACCTTCATCCACTGACCAGGCAAAAGGTCGTTTAGGTCGCGAAACGCTTCGCTGCGGAAGGTGACTCTCCGCATTCGCTTCGTCACCTGTTCGACAGACGTCACCTCCGCGTCGAATGCAGGATATCGAGTTTGGAGGTGCATTATGGATTCCCCGATCGTTCTCCTCTATAATTGAGAATGGTTCGCAATTGTGCAATCGAGATGTCCCGACAAGAGATGTCGATTTTTCGCCACTGACCTACCGAGCAGGTCATGCTTATGGCGGGTCTGCGTTACTCGATGGCGTAACGACGATAATGGACGGGCGTTTCTTGACCTACTTTGACGGAATGCATGGTGCGAGCTTCTCAGTGAAATCTCTGAAACGTGTCGAGAGGAGCTGAAGTGTCTGACGCCGCATCGACGAAGGCATCTCTGAGGATCGCCCTCAGGCGCGTCAGGCACGACTTCCTGAGCGGGCTAAGTGCCGATCAGCGGGATGCGGCCCTCGCGCGAATCGATGCGGCAATAACACCGTTGATCCCCGGTGATGCGGCCGTCGCAGGATACGTAGCGCAATCGGATGAGCCCGATGTTTTGCCGTTCCTAGCAAGCTTGCATGCAGCGGGCCGTCGGGTTCTACTACCGTGCGTACGGCGGCTTGATATGGAGTTTTCCGCGTGGTCGCCGGCCGACCCGCTGGTCCCAGGCTATGCCGGCATCCCGATGCCGCAGCTCGGAGGTGATAGCGGCGTGCCCCGCTTCCTGCTTGTTCCGCTTCTAGGCTTCGATCGGCAGGGCGGCCGGATAGGGCAGGGAGGCGGCTTCTACGACCGTTACCTAGAGCACCGCCCGGAGACGAAGCGGCTCGGTATTGCCTGGAGCGCTCAGGAAGTAGACGAGGTTCCGTCCGATCCCTGGGATGTCGCGCTGACGGCCGTGGTGACGGAGCTCGAGACTATAGAAGTCGAGCCTCCCTCATTGTGACGAAGCGGCATTACCGCCGGTCAGCCCGGCTTAGTTGAGGAGAGTAATCAATGGAAAATCGTCGTCTGGGCTCATCGGGCCTGCGCGTACCGGCCCTGTCGTTTGGCACCGGGACATTCGGCGGTGCCGGTGACTTCTTCAAGGCTTGGGGGTCCACCGACGCCGATGGTGCGGCACGACTCATCGACATCTGCCTCGATCACGGGATTACGATGTTCGACAGTGCCGACGGCTATTCGGGCGGCCTAGCGGAACAAATCTTGGGCGGAGCGATCCGCGGCAAGCGTGACCGACTGCTTGTTTCTACTAAAGTGACGTTCCCAACCGGCGACGGCGCGAACGATTACGGATCGTCGCGCATCCACCTGATCGAGGCCGTTCATGCGTCGATGAAACGCCTCGGAGTCGACCACCTCGACCTGCTGCAGTTGCATGGCCAAGACCTCGGCACCCCCGTCGAGGAGACATTGTCGACGCTTGATCAGCTCGTCCGGGAGGGCAAAGTACGCTATGTTGGCGCCTCCAATTTTTCAGGCTGGCACCTGATGAAGTCGCTCGCCGCTGCCGATCGGCTCGGTTATCCCCGACATGTTGCGCACCAGGTCTACTATTCACTGCTCAATCGCGAATACGAATGGGAGCTCATGCCGCTCGGCCATGATCAGGGCGTGGGTGCGACAATCTGGAGCCCGCTCGGCTGGGGCAAGCTAACTGGGCGGATCCGGCGTGGCCAGCCGCCCAGACCTGGCACCAGAGCGCATGACATCGCCGGCACGGGTCCGCAGTTCGATGAGGAGCGGCTGTACCGCATCATCGACGTTCTCGACATCCTCGCCGAAGAAACAGGCAAAACGATACCGCAAATCGCGCTCAACTGGCTCCTACGTCGCCCTACCGTCGCAACTGTCATCGTCGGTGCGCGCAACGAGGAACAGCTAATCGAAAATGCTGGTGCGTCGGGGTGGGCGCTCTCGGGCGAACAGGTGGCCCGTCTCGACGAGGCGAGCACCGTGCCCGCGCCATATCCGTATGGGCACCAGCACGGCTTCCCGATGTTGAACGAAACTGGTCTTCCGACTGGGTAGACGCGAGGGCTTTGACGATGGCGTGCGCGCTCGGCGGTTGGTCGTGGCTTAGCCGACTTCGGCGGCCATGGTGCCTTGGCGATCCTCGGTCGGGCGCTCTATGACGCTATCAAAGTCACGACATCCGCAAAGACATGGCCATAGCATTCCCCCAGCCAGAGGATTCCACGCACGTCGTTGTCACGGGCTTTCGTACATTAGCGGGTTCGGGTGACTTCTCGCGCCACGTGCATGTCGATCGCGCTCAGCTGATGTATGCAGCACGCGGTCTGATGCACGTGGCAACACCAGCTGGCCGATGGATCCTGCCGCCGGGTCGCGCACTCTGGATCGCAGCGCAGACGGAACACAGCTTGGAGGTCAACCGACCTGCCGAACTGGAAATCCTTCATTTCGGCGTTCGTACGCCTAGACTTCCGGACTGGGATGGGTGTGCCGTTGTTAACGTCACGCCGCTTGTGCGCTATCTCATAGAGGCGTGCATGGGCATGGACGATGCATACGCCCTCGATACGGCCGAGGCGCGGCGGATCGGGGTTCTGTTCGATGAGGTTTCGACCATGTCCAGAGCACCCGTCAACCTGCCGTCGCCGCGTGATACGCGTGCTGTCCGCGTAGCCCAGATCGTTATGGACGATATCGCCAGTCGCTCGCCGCTGAACCAACTCGCACGGGATGCAGGAGCATCCGAGCGGACCATCGAGCGCCTGTTCTCCGCAGAAACGGGCATGAGTTTCGGCGCGTGGCGTGCCCGCGCCCGTATGGTTGTTGCCTTGGAACGTCTCGCTGCCGGAGAAAGCGTACAAGCGACATCTTTTGCCGTCGGGTACGAGAACCCGTCCAGTTTTATCGCTAACTTCCGTACCACGTTCGGCGCGACCCCGGGTACCTACTTCAATCAGTAAGTGAGCCCTCGGCGTGGAGCTTGGTTGGCGAGTTTCCAATATTATCCGGCAGAATGTCATTATACGGCATAATCGCAAGAGCTTATCTGACACATTGAAGGACGGCCCGCTGTGGTGCGTCCACGATCAAAATCAGGAGCACTTGCATGTCCATCGTCGGCGCACGCCTCAAGCCGTTCACCGCTCAGGCGTATCGCCAGGGCAGCTTTGTCACCGTCAGCGAAGCCGACGTTCTCGGCAAGTGGGCAGTGTTCTTCTTCTACCCGGCTGACTTCACCTTCGTCTGCCCGACCGAGCTGGAGGATCTGGCCGACAACGCTGCGACCTTCCGGACAATGGGAGTCGAAATCTACTCGGTATCAACCGATACCCACTTCAGCCACAAGGCCTGGCACGACACGTCGCCGGCGATCGGAAAGATCGATTTCACCATGATCGGCGACCCCGCAGGTGTCGTCACCAACAACTTCGACATCATGCGTGAGGGCCAAGGGCTCGCAGATCGCGGCACCTTCGTCGTTGACCCGGACGGCGTCATCCAACTCGTCGAGATCACCTCTGAGGGCGTCGGCCGCAACGCCATGGAACTGCTGCGCAAGGTGAAGGCCGCGCAGTATATCGCCGCACATCCCGGCGAGGTGTGTCCCGCCAAGTGGGAAGAGGGTGACACGACGCTCGCGCCGTCCCTCGACCTGGTCGGCAAGATCTGACGCCGACGGGCGGAAGGCTGGGGCTTGCACCGGCCCCGTACCGTCGCACCTCTTTTCCGGAGTACTTCCATGCTCGACGCCAATCTCAGCACTCAGCTTCAGGGCTACCTGACTAAGATCGTTCATCCCATCGAGTTGATTGCTGCACTCGACGATTCGGAGGGATCGCGCGAGCTCCTCGGACTGCTGCGTCAGATCGAGGCGCTGTCGGACAAGGTGACGGTTGCAGCGGGGGATGATGCGCGTCGCCCATCGTTCCTCATCCGCCGGGCTGGTACGGATGTGGCGGTGCGTTTCGCTGGCGTCCCGCTGGGGCATGAGTTCACGTCGCTTGTACTCGCGTTGCTGCAGGTCGGCGGGCACCCGTCGAAGCTGGCGCAGGACGTCATAGCGCAAATCGCAGCGTTCGAAGGGCCACTCGCCTTCGAAACCTACTTCTCCCTTTCGTGCCAGAACTGCCCCGATGTCGTGCAGGCGCTGAACCTGATGAGCGTGCTCAACCCGCAGATCACCCACGTTGCGATCGAGGGTGGGCTATTTCAGGAGGAAGTGGCCGCGCGGTCCATCCTGTCGGTGCCCGCGATTTTCCTCAACGGAGAACCGTTCGGGCAAGGCCGCATGACCGTGGAGCAGATCGTCTCCAAGCTGGATCACGGCAGCGCCGAGAAAGCGGCGGCCAGGATCGGCGCCAAGGATGCGTTCGACGTCCTTGTCGTCGGCGGCGGCCCGGCAGGTGCGTCCGCGGCGATCTATGCAGCGCGCAAGGGCATTCGTACCGGCATCGCCACCGAGCGGATGGGCGGGCAGGTGCTCGACACCATGTCGATCGAGAACTTCATTTCCGTTCCGCTCACCGAAGGGCCGCGGCTCGCGGGTGATCTGGAGCGTCATGTCGCAGAATATGGCGTCGACGTGATGAGCCAGCAGCGCGCGGCCAAGCTCATCCCCGCGTCTTCGGTTGACGGCCTGCACGAAGTGCAACTGGAAAGCGGCGCATCGCTGAAGGCGCGGAGCCTGATCCTGGCGACGGGCGCACGCTGGCGGCAGATGAACGTGCCGGGCGAGGACGCCTATCGCAACAAGGGCGTGACCTACTGCCCGCATTGCGACGGCCCCCTGTTCAAGGGCAAGCGCGTCGCGGTGATCGGGGGCGGCAACTCCGGCGTCGAGGCCGCGATCGATCTGGCCGGCGTCGTGGCACACGTCACGCTAATCGAATATGCCGCCGACCTGCGGGCCGACGCGGTGCTTCAGCGCAAGCTTGCCAGCCTGCCCAACGTGAAGGTCATTACATCGGCGATGACGACGGAGGTCGATGGCGACGGAACACGTGTGACGGGGCTGACCTACAAGGACCGCAACCACGATGCGGTCCACCAGATCGAACTGGAGGGCATCTTCGTCCAGATCGGCCTCATCCCCAATACCGAGTGGCTCCGCGAGGCCGTCGCATTGACGCCGCACGGCGAGATCGAAGTCGATCATCGGGGGGAGACATCGGTGCCAGGCATCTTCGGTGCGGGCGACGTGACCACGGTGCCCTTCAAACAGATCGTGATCGCGATGGGCGAGGGTTCGAAGGCGTCGCTGGCAGCGTTCGATCATCTCATCCGCCTGCCGCTGGAAACGGAGGTTGACGCAGCGGAAACGATGCTCGCCGCCTGACATCATGGTTCCTTTGGCTCCGCCAAGTCTTCAGCTTGGCGGAGCCAGGGCGTTGGACGTTTGGTCCTGAGATGCAGGGCTGGATACAGCCCCAAGGGTCGCCATAGTTGTGCTTTAGATGTCGGCTTCGAGCCATTTCGCCACTGCGTCGTCGAGCGCCACGCGTGCCACATCCGACGAAACGCTTCCCAGTGCATCCGCGACGAATGAGGTCATTAGCATCGCCTGCGCGGAGCGTGGCGAGATACCCCGGCTCATCAGGTAAAAGAGTGCGTCCTCATCCAGTGCGCCCACGGTCGCCCCATGGGCGGCAAGGACATCGTCTGCGTAGATCACCATCTCGGGTTTGAGATTGATCGTTGCCGCACGATCTACGAGCATGCCGCGTAGATTCTGAACGGCGTTTGTCTGCGTTGCATAGCGAGAGATATGTACCCTCGACGCCAGACTGACGACCGCCCGATCGGAGGCGACCGCGCGCCAGGTCTGACGGCTCGAAGCGCCTCGCGCGAGATGGTTTACCGCAACTACAGCTTCCTGTCGCTGGTCGCCACGGGCAAGGAGGGCGCCGCCATATTCGACATGGGCGTCGGCCGCCAAAAGGTCGATCGTCGCGTCGACGCGTGTGGCTGCGCCGCCTAGCCCCAGAACGGTCGATTGCAATGACGCGTCAGACCCGATGTCGATCGCATCGCGTAGGGAGGTGAAGCCTGAACTTTGCATTAGTCGCACCGTGCGGTGCAATTGGGAGCCAGAGGCGAGGCGAATGTGCGTCCAGCGATTGGCCCAACCATCGCCTATGTAGGTTTCAAGCACCGCCGCACGAGTGCCTTCCTTCAGGCTGATACGAGCAGGCGCGTGACTGGCGCCCCCTGTCGTCAGATGAATGATCTCAATCAGGTCAGTCTGCTCGCCGGCTGATTCGATAGGGAGTGTCCACCCTCCTTCGACGCATAGCTTGCCAAGTGGATGGTTGCTGTTGGCCGCGAACGACGATCCGAGGCGGATTGGCCCGGGACGACTGCGCCCAGGCCAGTATTTGCCGTTAACGAAAACCAGTCGCGGGCCGTGGCCCACCCAGAACGGCGTGAGATCGGCATTTGGGCTCAAGACCGGCGCACGCATGAGTTCGGGCAGTGCAGAGAGGTCCGACCAGCGCCAATCTTCATCGCGAGACGATGGAAGTGCCAGCGTCATGCGACATTCTCCAGAAGCGGTGCATAGCCGTCGGCCTCGAGCGACAAAGCAAGCTCTGCCCCACCGGATCGGAGGATCCGTCCGTCAGCAAGGATGTGCACGAAATCCGGCCGCACGTAATCGAGCAGTCGCTGATAATGGGTGATCAGGATCACCGCCTTGTCCTGCTTGCGCATGATGCGGTTGATGCCCTCGCCGACGGTTCTCAGCGCGTCGATGTCGAGGCCGGAGTCTGTTTCGTCGAGAATCGCAAGTGCGGGGTCGATGATACCCATCTGAACCATCTCGTTGCGCTTTTTCTCGCCGCCGGAGAAGCCGACATTCACCGGTCGCTTGAGCATCTCCATGTCAAGGCCCAGTGCGGCAGCCTGCACGCGGGCAAGCTTTAGGAACGCCGCACCCGAAAGCTCCTTCTCGCCTCGACTGATGCGCTGAGCATTGAGGGCGGTACGTAGGAACTGAAGATTGGAAACCCCCGGGATTTCGACTGGGTACTGAAAGCCTTGAAAAAGGCCGGCATTAGCACGTTCGTGAGGAAGCAGCTCGAGCAGATCCTTACCCAGGAAGGTCGCCGAACCCTGCGTCACATCATAGCCTGGCTTCCCGCCCAGCACGTTGGCAAGGGTCGACTTGCCTGCGCCGTTTGGTCCCATAATCGCGTGGATCTCACCGGGTCGGACGTCGAGCCATACTCCTTGGAGGATAGACTTGCCGTCCACCTCGGCCTGCAGACCTTCGACTTTCAACATGAGGACGTTATCCTAACGGCGCCGGCTTCGCGGCGCGAACAAGGGGTGATAAGAAGCCTCAGCCCACCGAGCCTTCGAGACTGATGCTAAGCAGTTTTTGTGCTTCGACCGCGAACTCCATCGGAAGTTGCTGCAGCACCTCCTTCGCGAAGCCATTTACGATGAGCGCGACTGCGTTCTCCTGGTTCAGGCCACGCGACATCGCATAGTAGAGTTGCTCGTCCGATATCTTTGACGTCGTCGCCTCATGCTCGATCTGTGCCGAGGAATTTCGTACCTCGATGTAGGGGACGGTGTGCGCCCCGCAGCCATCGCCCAGCAACAGAGAATCGCATTGCGTGAAGTTACGGACGCCGGACGCGGCCGCGCCAACTCGCACAAGCCCGCGATAGGTGTTGTCGCTCGTTCCGGACGAAATACTCTTGGAGACGATCGTCGAGCGTGACCCCTTGCCAAGATGAATCATCTTGCTGCCCGTATCGGCCTGCTGCCTGTTGCCAGTGACCGTGACGGAGTAGAATTCGCCAACGCTGTTTTCCCCCGCCAACACGCAGCTGGGGTACTTCCACGTGATCGCTGAGCCGGTCTCGACCTGGGTCCAACTCACCTTGCTGCTCTTACCCTGACACAGAGCGCGTTTGGTTACGAAATTATAGATGCCGCCTTTGCCTGCCGCGTCACCAGGGTACCAATTCTGAACCGTGGAATACTTGATTTCGGCATTGTCGAGCGCGACAAGCTCAACGACTGCGGCGTGGAGTTGATTTTCATCCCGTTGAGGGGCCGTGCAGCCTTCAAGATATGAAACGTACGCACCCTTCTCCGCGATGATCAAAGTGCGCTCGAATTGTCCTGTATTAGCTGCATTGATCCGGAAATAGGTGCTCAATTCCATTGGGCACCGTACGCCTTTCGGTACGAAGACGAAGGTACCGTCAGAAAAGACCGCCGCGTTGAGCGCGGCGAAATAGTTGTCGTGTGACGGCACGACCCTACCAAGCCACGCCCGCACTAGGTCGGGATGTTCACGGACCGCCTCGGAAATCGGACAGAAAATTACGCCGACACGTTCCAGCTCAGCGCGAAAGGTTGTCGCAACAGAGACGCTGTCGAACACAGCATCAACTGCAATTTTGCGGGCACCTTCAACACCGGCAAGCACTTTCTGCTCTTCTATCGGGATGCCGAGCTTCTCGTAAACAGCCAGGATCTCCGGATCGACCTGATCGAGGCTGTCGAGCTTCGGTTTTGGCCGCGGCTCGGCGTAGTAGTACGCATTCTGATAATCGATCGGAGGTATCTGAAGCATCGCCCAGTCCGGCGAAGCCATCTCGAGCCATCGGCGATAGGCCTTGAGCCGCCATTCGAGAAGCCATTCCGGCTCCCCCTTTTTCGCGGATATGAAGCGCACTGTATCTTCGCTCAGGCCCTTAGGAGCGAAGTCCTGCTCGATATCAGACGAAAAGCCCCATTTGTAGTCGGAGGCATCCTCAACCGCTTGCAGGGCAGCGCTGTTGCGCGTTTCAGTCATGTCGAATGTCCAATGGGTCGGGAGGGGCTGGATCGTTGCGCCTCGATCTGTGCTTCGAAGATGCATGCAATCATGCACGGACGCCCTGTCCGCGGGCCGCTACTTGGCGATCGTCGGTTCGGCTGCGCGCACCCGAGTTGTCGGACAGAAAGTTCTTTGCTTTTCAGCTCAAGCAAAGTCGGGTGACCGCACCGGTACCGTAAAGATATCCACGCGTTCCTAAGCCAAGCCGATTGGCATGCTTCTGCCTGCCGCGTGGCTTTCTGAACCGCAGCAACGGCCCTCGCGGTGCTTCAACGTTCCATTGCTATTTCATGTTAGTTCCTGATGGTAGAATCCAGCTCTGCGCCTTTTTTATTGATAATGATTCGCGAGAAGAGTCCGTAGCGGCATTGCGCCAGACTATAACGGGATCCCGCCGAAGCTCCTCCGGTTACTAGGTTGGGCGGACATCGCGCACAGCCAGGATACTGAACATCGCACGGACGATAGCGACCAACCGGCTTGGGCTGTCTCGACCGACAACGTCTACATGGGCTCCATGCGATCCTTCGCGAGCTACGTGAGCGCGCTGATCACTCATGCCCGTACGAGCGAGGCCGTCGAAATTAATGCTGAGTCGACGTAAGGAGCTGCACTCACGGAGTTCGCGTAGTTTGGCATCCGATGAGCCACGGCCCGTCGTTCGCTTCCGTGATGCGTCCTTTGCAAAGACCAAAGGACGGGAGTCACGCTGCAGACATCCGTACGACCCGTCATGTGAAGTATCAGCCTGCGGCTTTGGCAGGCTGCACACCCCCAACCTTCTGAGGATCGGCGTGCTTACGCCGCTTCAGAGGGACACGGGATCGCGATTACCCACATTTGCTGTAACCACACTGGTAGCAGGTGAGGCAGCCCTCGATCTTGTGCGCGGTGTTGCGCTTGCAGTTCGGGCAGGTTTCGCCGGTCTCGGGAGTGTCCTCGGCGAACAGTTCCTGCTGCGGCGCCGAATGCTGGCGCAGGATGCGGCCGATCAGCGCGATCAGGCTTGGCGCGTAGGTGCCTTTCTTTTCATGCTCAAGCCGGACCAGCGCACCGCCCTTGGGCGAATGGACCCGCTCCAGTTCCTCGAACAGGAAGGTCGCGTCACCGCGCCGGCAGGCAGCCGAGAGCGTGCGGGTCAGCGCCGCCATCGTCTCGAAATTCTCCACCGACGAGGTCGAGATGAAGATCTCGAACGGCACGCGGCGGCCGTCGGCATGCGTATAGTCGTTGATGGTGAGATAGTAATTCTCGCCATCGATCGGCCATTTGATCTTCACCGTCTTGCCCGGCAGCACCTGCGGGCGGGTGAGGATGTCGTCGTTGTTGACCGCCGGGGCAGCCTCGGCGGCGACGGCGGGCTTGGCGTCTTCCTTGATCGACAGCACCGAGCCTCGCACCCCGCTCGGACGGTAGGTGGTGCAGCCCTTCATGCCCTCGTGATAGGCGGTGAGATACACCTCGCGGAACGCCTCGTAGCTCATCTCGGCCGGGCAGTTGATCGTCTTGGAAATGGCGGCGTCCACCCAGCGCTGCGCGGCGGCGGCGACGGCGATGTGATCGTCCACCGACAGCTCGAGCGCACCGACCATGTAATCGGGCAGCGGCGCCGACGCGTCATAGCCGGGCAGGCGGGTGTAGAGATACCAGCCGTAGTCCTGGACCTCGAACTGCTCGGTCTTCTGCTCGACCGCGGTCTGCTCGATGACGACGGTGCGGTTGTAGTGCCAGCTGAAGGTCGGCTCCACGCCCGAGCTGACGTTGCCGTAGAAGATCGAGGTGGTGCCGGTCGGCGCCAGCGTCAGCAGCACGCCGTTGCGGATGCCGTGCTCGGCAATGGCAGCGCGCAGCTCGGCAGGCAGCTTCTGAAGGAAGGGCGCCTTGGCGAACTGCTCGGCATCATAGGCCGGGAAGGCGCCACGCTCCTGCGCCAGCTCCACCGAGGTGCGATAGGCCTGGATCGCGATCGCCTCGCCGACCTGCTCGACCAGCGGTACCGAGGCCCGGCCATAGCGGACCATCATCTGCTGGAGCAGATTGCCGAGCCCGGTATAGCCGAGGCCCACGCGGCGCTTGTTGAGCGCCTCGGCCTTCTGCTCCGCGGTGGGGAAGGGCGAGGTGTCGAGGACGTTGTCGAGGAAGCGGACGCCGGTGGCGACCGCGGCGCGCAGCCGCTCCCAATCGACCCGGGCACGGTCGGTGAACGGATCAAGCACCATGTTGGCGAGGTTGACGTGGCCGAGGTCGCAATCGCCGTTCGGCGGCAACGGCTGCTCGCCGCACGGGTTGGTCGCGGCGATCGTCTCGCAATAGTTGAGGTTGTTGAGCTTGTTGACGCGATCAATGAAGATCACGCCGGGCTCCGCGAACTCATAGGTGGTGCGCGTGATCAGGTCGAACAGCTCGGCGGCGGGCAGGCGCCGATAGATATACCAGGGACGGCCGTCCTTTTCGGTGACGCCGACATGCTGGCCATCGGCGCGCGGCACGTGGAAGCCGAGGTCCCAGTCCTCGCCCTTCTCCAGCGCAGCCATGAAATCGTCGGTGACGGTGACCGAGACGTTGAAGTTCTTGAGGAAGTCCTTGCGGGTCTTGGCGGTGATGAAGGCGAGCACGTCCGGGTGCCAGACCGGGAGCACGCCCATCATCGCGCCGCGGCGCGAGCCGCTGGAGCGGATGGTGACGCACATGCCGTCCCACATCACCATGAACGGGATCACGCCCGACGAGATCGAGCCTGTCCGCCCGACGATCGCCCCATCAGGACGGATGGTACCGAAATCCATGCCAATGCCGCCGCCTTGCTGCTGAGTGAAGGCCGCAACGCTGAGGGCCGGCATGATGCCGACACCTGACAGCCCCGGTTCCGTATCCATGGAGTCCTGGATAGTCGGACTGACGAAGCAGTTAATCCAGGTGACGCGCTTGTTGGTCCCCGCGCCCGCAAAGATCCGCCCGCCCGGAACCCAGTCGCGTGCTTCAAGCGCAGCAAGCCCTTTGGAGGCGTGATCCGCGTCCTGGGCGTAAACTCCGTCGACTACGCGTTTGAAGGTCGCCGACGGGCTCGCTTCGTCGGCATGACGGTACTTCTCGCGCCATATGTGTACCGTCACCGGCTGGTCCAGCGGCCCACCGACGTTCCCACTCTCTTCAATCTTAGCGTCGACGATTGTCGTCATGTTTGATCGTCCGTGTTGGTATCTCGTTTTACCGTCCAGGTTCGAACGGATCATGCGAAAGGCGCTAGGCCACCGATGAGAAGGGCTCAGCTCCCTTCGGCTGTCGCGACAGCGTCGCGATCAACATCGACGTCGCTTTAAGCGTCAGCGTGTCATCCGCAAACGGGGTTGCATGATCGCTAAACGTCACGCGATGATGCCCATTCGCCATTTACCGATCCCATCGGACTCAGACCGGATCGAAATAGGTGCCCGGCGTCTTGCCGAACGTAGAGCGAAATGAAGCAATGAAGCTCGAGGGATTCTCGTAGCCTACAGCAAAGCTGACCGAGGCTACACCTTCACCTTGAGCAAGGAGCTCCAAGGCAATCACGTGCCGAAGACGCTGTCGCCAGGCGCCGAAACTCATTTGCGTTTCTGCTAAGAACAAACGCTCGATCGTCCGTGTGCTTGCTCCCGCAATCGGAGCGAGGCGAGACAGAGGCGTGCGGTCTGCTGGACTATGTCGAGCAAGATCTGCGACCCGGACGGCCCTAGGATCCCTTGGTTCGGGAAGATCAACGGGCGCCTGCTGCATTTCACCAAGTTGGTCGATCAGAACACGCATCAGCCGAGCGCTGGAAGAGTCCGGCTTGAAGTCCCATGGCATTTTGATCGCTGTAGCGACGAGTTCGCGCAACAGCGGATTGACCGTGACAACCTTACAACCCCGCCATTCCGGCAGACCCGTTGTTGTCGGATCAAGATAGAGGATGCTCAAGTCGACAGGGCGTCGTACCTCTAGTCCGTGGGCCGTCCCGGCTTCGATCCACAAAGCACGTCCAGGCGAGAGAATCCAGCGGCCGGCACGCGTAGTCACATGCACCATGCCGCGCGACGCGTAGATCAATTGAGTGCGATCATCATGCGTGTGCTCCGCCAGGACGCCTGGATCCTGAGCGAGCGCCAAGCCACAGAGGGGCGCAATCATCGGAGATCGTCCTATGTGGCGAATTCGCGACATCAGATGACCATATACCGCTAACCCTCCACGCTTGTCTTGCTTAAAACGCTAGCATGTCGACACCGCAATCACCCGAGCCGCAGAAGCGATGGCAGCCTCTCTCAAGATCAGCGCGTCTCCGGCGTGAGGTGGTTCGCCGTGACTGCCGCACTGCGCCCAACCAAGAAGTCTTCGTCGATACCGTTCGCCAGGGAGCGGATCATCTCAACGTCGGTGCATCTGGCATCTGGGGCGGCAGACCAGAAGAAAATCACCGGATTGGCACAGTCGGTCCCTCTTCACTCGATCTCAATGTGTTTTTTACATGATTGAACGGAAAATTCCCTCGTCAGGCGAAATGCTGCCTGTGATTGGATGCGGCACGTATCGTGGCTTCGACGTGTCCTCTGGAAGTAAGGCGTTCGAGAATGTTCGTCATACGGTTGATGCGCTTTTGGCCGGGCTGGGTGAGCTAATTGACACTTCGCCGATGTACGGGCGTGCGGAGTTCGTGGTTGGCGAAGTGCTTAAGACCATTCCGGAGCGCGACCGCGCGTTCCTCGCGACGAAGGTCTGGATCAAGGGCCGGGCTGCAGGGATCGCGCAGATGGAGCGATCGCTGGCATTGCTTGGGACCGACAGCATCGATCTGATGCAGGTGCATAATCTTCTCGATATGGACACGCATCTGGACACGCTGAAGGGGTGGAAGGCCGAGGGCCTGATCCGATATGCGGGGATCACGCATTATCGTCAGGACGGACATACGTACGTCGCCGAGGCGATGCGTCGTCACGAACCGGATTTCATTCAGATCAACTACTCGCTTGAACAGCCGGAGGCGGAGGATGGATTGCTCGACCTCGCCGCAGCTCGCGGTACGGCGGTCATCGTAAACAGGCCTTTTGGAGGCGGCTCGCTGCTGCACATGCTATCGAGGGAGCCGTTGCCGGCCTTCGCGGCCGAGATCGGCTGCACAACATGGTCCCAGATCCTCCTGAAATTCGTTCTCGGGCATGAAGCGGTCACCTGTGCCATCCCTGGCACCGGCAATCCGTCGCACATGGCGGAGAACATCGCTGCTGCCGATGGCGACCTCGTGGAAGCGCGTGCCGCGATCCTTCGATGGTGGCGAACGCGATGAGTTTGATCGAAGGTACACGAATGGACGGCTTGAAGGGCAGGGTCGCACTAGTGACGGGCGGGTCACGCGGCATCGGGCGGCAGATCGCTGTCAGCCTGGCGCGCGCGGGGGCGAGCGTTGCGGTCGGCTATTACAGCGCCTCCGATGAAGCCGAAGCGGTTGTGAAGGCAATTGCGACACAAGGTGGCCGAGCGATATCCTTTGGTGCGGACATTTCCGCGCCGGAAGCGGCGGCGGGCCTGGTACGGGACGTCGAGATGCGCCTTGGACCTATCGGTGTGCTCGTCAACAACGCGGGCATAAATCCCGGCGGAACTCTCGATGACATCACGATCAACGATTGGGCGCAGACGCTCGCAGTGAACCTGAGCTCTGCCTTCTACGTGACCCAGGCGGCGCTGCCCGGGCTGCGCAAGCGTGGCTGGGGGCGGATCATTATGCTGTCGTCGATCGCTGCGCAGACGGGTGGCGTCATCGGACCTCACTACGCTGCCAGCAAGGCGGGTCTGATCGGATTGATGCACAGCTACGCCAGTCTACTGGCAAAGGAGGGCATTACCGCCAACGCTATCGCTCCCGCGCTGGTCGAGACCGACATGATCAAGCATAACGACGCGATCACACCTGATAAGATTCCGCTCGGTCGCTTCGGTCAGCCCGATGAGATCGCGTCGATCGCCGTAATGCTAGCGACCAACGGGTACGTCACCGGTCAGACGATTAACGCGAATGGCGGCTGGCACATGAGCTGAGGCTCGAGACCTTGAAGGACGATGGCATGAAATTTGGACGCTTCGGATCAAGTAAGGCACGCTGCGGCATGATACCCGCGATTGCCATCATGGGCCTAGCCATGCTGTTCGCACCCACCGTCGCGGCCGAACCCGTCGCATTGACCGGTGTCCGCCTAATCGACGGCATTGGTGCCAAGCCGATCGAGGACGCAACCGTCGTGATCGACAAGGGGCGGATCGTCTCGGCTGGACCGGCTCCAAAAAGGCTCCCGTACGGCACGACCGTTCGGGATTATCGCGGGCGCATCGTCATGCCTGGCCTCATCTCCGATCACTCGCACGTCGGCCAGGTGAGAGGCGTGACAAGCGGCACGCCCAACTATACGCGCGAAAACATCGTGGCGGCGTTGCGGGCGTACGAGGCGAAGGGCGTCACAACCGTCATGGCGCTCGGCTTAAACGGCGCGATCTTTCCGTCGATCCGCGCCGAGGCGCATGCCGGCAGGCTGCCCGGCGCCGACGTCTTTGGTGTCGATCGTGGTATCGGGGTGCCCGACGGCGCACCGCCGCAGTCGATGCTGAAAGTTGGCCCCGATCAGCTCTTCCGTCCTTCGACGCCGGAACAGGCTCGCGAGGCCATCCGTGCGATGAAGGCTCGTGGCGGTGACATGGCGAAGCTCTGGCTCGACGACTTCGGCGGCTCGGTCCCTGTGAAGATGAAGCCGGAGATCTACAAAGCCGCCATCAACGAGGCGCACACGCAGGGTCTGCGGGTTGCTGCACACGTCCACGATCTGGAGGACGCGCGTGCCATCGTTCTGGCAGGCGCGGACGTCGTGGCACACGGCGTGCGGGACAAGCCCGTCGACGCTGCCTTCGTACAGCTGCTGAAGTCGAGCGGCACTTGGTACATCCCCACCTTGGCATTGGACGAGGCAACTTTCATTTATGCCGATCGACCCGCTTGGACCCGAACACCGTTCGTGCGCGACGCCCTATCACCTGAACTCACCGCACGATTCGATGATCCTGCCTGGCGCAGCAAGACGCTCGCCGACCCCAAGACGGCCGCGGCGCGAAAGTCGCTGGCGATCAACCTTCGGAACCTGAAAACCCTCTACGATGCAGGCGTGAAGATCGGATTTGGGACGGATAGTGGTGCTGCGCCGGAGCGCATCCCCGGCGTCGCGGAGCACCGTGAGCTAGTCCTGATGGTCGAGGCTGGCCTAACCCCGCTGCAGGCGATCGGTGTCGCAACTGCGAACGCCGCGGCCCTACTGAAGCTCGACGACCGTGGCACGTTGACGACCGGACGTCTCGCGGATCTGGTGGTCCTTTCGAGCGATCCTTCGGAATCCATCGAAGATAGCGTCACCATCATCGAAACATGGCATCGCGGCATATCATCCACGAGCGTAGAGCGATGATGGGCGTCCCTAGATGCTGCATTATCTAGGACGGCAGGCTTTGATCCTTCCCTCGTTTTGCAACTTCGTGTCAGGCGACTAGGTATTTAGTCTCGGCATCCGGCGGATAGAATAAACGATGAACCAGTTTGGCTCTGACGGCGAAATCTATATCGACTAACTCACTCGACCGCTATCGGACGCCCAACTGTAGATCTTCGCAATGGCGACAGGCAACGCCTTTGCAGCTAACGGTTGATGCTACGGAGCGGGGATCCAACCTGGCTGCCAGAGTAGGACCTGTGAGGATGCCGCGATGGCCTTGAAATACAAAGTCGCGATCGTGACCGTGTTCGCGTTGTTCGTCGATCTGCTCGATCTCACAACCGTAAACCTCGCGAGCCCGACGCTCAGGAGAGAGTTCGGCGCGTCCATTGGCCTCGCTCAGCTGGCGGTCACCGCCTATGTCGTGACAGTCGCGATCGTGATGCCCGCAAGCGGCTGGGCGGCGGACAGGTTTGGCGCCAAGCGGACGTTTCTGTTCTCACTCGCCGTCTTCACGCTTGGCTCCGCCCTATGCGGGGCAGCGTGGAGCATGCACGCGCTGATCGCCGCTCGTGCCATGCAGGGCATCGGCGGCGGCCTGTTGGTGCCGGTAGGCATGGCCATCCTCTTCCGGGCATTTCCGGAACAGGAGCGCGCGACCGCTTCGGCGATCTTTTCGGTACCGGCCGCAGTCGCACCAGCCCTCGGCCCCTTCCTAGGCGGCATCCTCATCGACGCCGCCAGCTGGCGCTGGATATTCCTGATCAACGTGCCCATCGGCATTCTCGGGTTCGGTCTCGGTGTCCTCTGGCTCAAGGAGAACCGCATCGAGCGCGGCGGTCCTTTCGATGCCAGGGGATTTGTCCTCGGTGCGCTCGGGTTCATGGCACTGACGATTGCCCTTTCGTCTGCTCCGGACGGACCGCTTATGCGACCCGGCATCCTCATCCCGCTGCTGGGAGGAATCCTGATCCTTGCCGCCTTCGTAAGGATTGAACTGAAGACCGATGCACCGATGGTCGATCTTCGTCTGTTCGAAGGCAGAGACTTTGCGGTTGGCAATGCGACCATGTTTCTGGCGTCAGTAGGGTTCGGTGGGCTGCTGTTCGCGCTTCCGCTCCTGCTGCAAGGCCCGCACGGCTTTTCCGCTGCACGTGCGGGAACCATCATGGCCACGCATGCGGTCGGCATCATCGTGACCACCGTTGCCGGCCCGAAGCTGATCGAACGCGTCGGAAGAAGGATCGTGCTGGCTATTGGCCTGCTCGGCTCCGGTGTTTCGACCCTCGCGTTCGCGCTCACCGATCAGGCCACGTCGCAATTGCTCCTGGGATTGATCCTCCTGGTCGCGGGCGGGTCGTTCGGTCTGACAGTCGTCCCGCTACAGACAGCGCCTTTCCGCGGCATGGATCAGGCTCAGATCGCGCGGGGAACGTCGATGCTGAGCGTCATCCGACAGCTTGGCGTGGTCATCGGAACCGCTGCCGTCGCTGTGCCGCTGGGACAGATGGCCGGCGCTGCCGGATTTGCGACAGCGTTCATCCTGGCAGGGCTGCTGATCCTGATCGCTGTCCCGATCGCCGCGTTGTTGCCAAGCGGTAACCGCGATCAGGCCGAGCCTCGGCATACGCACTGACGCTCCTGGCTTAGGATTTGGTGGGACCAAGACGTGCGGCGAGGAAGTCGAGCAACGCCGCGACGCGGCGGGACGGATGCCGGCCGGCGGGATGGACCGCGTGAAGGTTTACAGCGCCGGTGCTGAAATCGTCGAGCACGGCTTCAAGCCGGCCAGCGGCAAGATCTTGCGCGATGTCGAGGTCGAATTTGAGGACGACACCCGCGCTGGCGATCGCCCAAGCGCGTAAGGTCCCGCCGTCGTTGGCGGTTCGGTCTCCGCGGATGCGTACGGCGAACGCACGGCCCTCCTCCTGGAATTGCCAGCTGCTCTGTGGCGCACCCGGCCGGGCGAGGACGATGCAGTTGTGTTGCGCAAGATCGCGAGGATGCTCCGGTCGACCGTGGCGTCGCCAATAGGCCGGTGATGCGCAGACCCGGCGCGTGCCGCGCATCAGCAGGCGCGCCGTCAGCCCGGAGTCGGGGAGTTGCCCCATCCGCAACGCCAGATCGTAGCTGTCCTCGACCATGTCGACCACCGCATCGCTCAGCGTCAGCGAGATCTGCACGCCCGGGTTCGCCTCCATGAACTCATGAAGGAGCGGTGCGAGCGTGCTGCGTCCGAAATCATTGGTCGCGGTTACACGGATTTCGCCACGGAGCGGCCCGCGATCGGACACCTCGTCCATCGCTTCATCGAGATCGGCGAGGATGCGCCGACAGTTAGCGAGAAACCGCTCGCCCTCCGGGGTAAGCGAAAGCCGCCGCGTGGTGCGCGTTACCAGGCGTGCGCCAACCCGCTCCTCCAACCGCTGCAATGCGGACGTCACTGTTGAGGGCGAGAGTCCCTGCGCGCGTGCGACCGCCGACAAGCTGCCGAGATCGGCGACGGCGACATAGAGACGAAGCAGGTTGAACTGATCCATTGTTCGCTCTGACCGAAAGGTGCCTGATTGCCTTCGCGGATTATTCAATGCCGCGCAATGCCTATCTCTGTTTCATCAAGATGGAATGGAGCAAGCAACATGACGAATACCACTTCGCAGGCGACCCGCGGCGGTGACGGGCTGGGTGCCCTGATCGGTGCCAAGATCTTCATCGTCGGGGCCGGCTCGGGCGTCGGGCGTGCGATCGCGAGCATGGCAGCGGCACGCGGCGCCAAGGTGGCGCTGGCCGGGCGCAGCCGCGACAAGCTGGATGCCACCGCGGCGACGCTGAGCGGTGCGGTGCTGGGGACCTATGCGCTCGACGTCACTGATCGCGCACAGGTCGAGGCGGCGCTTGCGGAGCATGGTCCCTACGATCACATCGTGACCACCGCAGCTGACCTCACCTTCGGGCCGTTCACCGGCCTCACCGACGCTCAGATCGAGGGCATGCTCGCCTCCAAGTTCTGGGGACCGATCAATCTCGGCCGGGCTGCCGACAAGCATCTCGCCCCGCAGGGTAGCTTGCTGTTCTTCTCGGGGCTCGCAGCCTACCGCCAGGGCCCCGGTTCCTCGATCGTCGGTGTGGTCAACATCGCGCTGGAGAGCCTTGCGGCGGCACTCGCCATCGAGCTCAAGCCCAAGCGCGTCAACGTCATCTCGCCCGGTGTCGTGGATGCGGGTTCTTGGTCGAGCATGGGCGAGGACGAACGCACCGCTTTCTTCGCCGACGTCGCCGGCGGGCTTCCTGTCGGGCGGGTCGGTGAGGTCGAGGACGAGGCGCATGCCGCGCTCGCGGTGATGGAGAACGGGTTCATCAACGGGACCGTCGTGAACGTCGACGGCGGCGGCCGGGTCGCCTGATCGATCGTTCCTAGCGACAGGCTGAACATCACAATTTCAGGAGAAACATCATGGCAGACAAGCATATCCTGGTAGCGGGCGGCGCGGGAGTCGTCGGCCGGACCGCGATCGACGCGTTCGAAGAGGCGGGCTGGCCCGTCACCACGCTCAATCGCGACGACACCGCGTTGGGCAAGGGGCAGCACATCCCGGCGGACCTGCTCGATCCGAACAGCCTCGATGCGTCGAGCGACACGCTGAAGACCGTCACGCATCTGTTCTACGCGGCGCTTAAGCCAAACGCCGACCCCGGCGTGGAGGCGGACGAGAATGCCGCGATGCTGGAGAACCTCGTCGCGGCATTGCGCCGTGCTGGCGCTCCGCTCGAGCGGGTGACCTTCATCCAGGGCGGCAAGGTCTATGGCGCGCAGCTTGGCGTCTACAGGACGCCGGCACGCGAGGACGATAGTCGCCACTTCCCACCGAACCTCTACTTCCGGCATGAGGATTTTGCCCGTTCGCTGGAGAAGGACGGCATCCGCTGGACGGCGTTGCGCCCGGACATCGTGATCGGCCATTCGCTCGGGTCGGCGATGAACCTCGGTAACCTCATTGGCGTCTACGGTTCGCTCTGCCGTGCCACGGGCACGTCGTTCCAGTTCCCCGGCACCGAAAAAGCCTACCGGGATGTGCTGGTGAACGTCACCGGCACGGACGTGCTGCGCCGCGCGGCGCTCTGGTCGGTCGAGACGGAGGCGGACGGCGCCTTCAACATCACCAACGGCGACGTCTTTCGCTGGTCGCACGTCTGGCCCAAGCTCGCGGCTTGGTTCGGGCTGGAGGTGGGTGAACCACAACCGATTTCGCTGGTGCAGCGGCTCCACGCGATGCGGCCGGTGTGGCGCGATCTCGCCAAGGCGAACGATCTGGCGGAAGCGGACATCGATCGCCTCGCACCGGGCGCCTTTGGCGACTTCATCTTCAACGTCGAGGCGGACGCGATCTTTGACGTCACTAAGGCACGACGCGCGGGCTTCGCGATGGATGAACGGTCGGATGATGTGCTGCTCGCGCATCTGGACGACATGCGCCAGCGCAAGCTGATCCCCTGAAGACACGACCGTGGCGGGGTCGCGACTTTACCCCAAACGATCGTGGCAAATTCCATTCTAGAGAGGAAATCACTATGACTGATATTCTTGGCCTGCATCATTACGCGATCCGCGCCGTGGACTGGGACGCCACGGTCAAGTTCTACGTCGAGGGACTTGGCTTCGAGATGGTCTATCCCTGGACCTTCGAGCCATTGATCAAGAAGTCGGCGTTTTTGCGGGCACCGGGCGGCGGTTTCATCGAGGTCTTCGGATCTGACGACGATGCGGCCGGCGCACCCGAGAACAGTGTCAAGACGGCGCCGTTCGACGGAAAGGTGGAGCCCGGCATCGTCCATGTCGCGCTCAAGGCAGCCAGCCCGGAGAGCGTCGATCGCGTCGTCGCGCGCGCTGTCGCCGCAGGTGCTACGGTGCATACCGAGCCGCAGGGTCGCGAACTGGTAGGTGAGCCGAACCTCCCCTTCCGCATCGCCATGATCATGGGCCTCGACGGCGAAGTCATCGAGATCTGCCACAACGGCCAGATCGACGTGTAGACCCGGTAGGACCGGCCATTCCAGACTGAAGTGCAGGCTTCGGTGCCGACGGGTGTCCGGTCCGCCGATCCGGGTGAAACGAGACTTTCAAAGGATTACGGCACATGTCCGACAACGCATTCTGGCCCGACGGGGCACGCCTCGCCATTTCCCTCAGCTTGATGTTCGAAGGTGGTGGCCAGCCGATTTCGGGTGCGGATGGCCCGATCCCTGAGCCGATCAAGGATGGCCTGCCCGATCTGCCGACGAACGCCTTCTTCGCCTATGGCGTCCATGAAGGTATCCCTCGCATCCTTGATCTAATGGACAAGCACGACATCAAGCTGTCGTCCTTCGTAATTGGACAGGCGATCGAAAAGGAACCCGAGCTAGCGCTGGAAATCGCCACGCGGGGCCACGAGATCGCTGCGCACGGGCGCACGTGGCAGAACAGCTACGCGATGCAACCTGACGAGGAGCGGCGCTTCATCGCAGATTGCGTGGCGTCGATCGAAAGGATTACCGGGGTGAAGCCGGTTGGCTGGAACGCCTATTGGCTGCGAAACTCCCCCAGTACGCTCGACATCCTGCAGGAGCTTGGGTTCCAATATCATATCGACGAACCCAGCCGGGACGAGCCATTCATCGTGCCCCTGTCGGGCGGCGACTTCGTGACAGTGCCCTATACCTTCCACATGAATGATATCTCGTCGTTCCCGTTCGAGGGCTATGATCCGATCGCCTACGAGCAGGCGCTCAAGGACGAATTCGATCAGCTCTATGAAGAAGGCGCGCATCGGCGCCGCATGATGGTCATATCGCTGCACGACCGTATCTCGGGACATGCCAATCGCGTCCGGCTTCTCGATCGGTTTCTCACTTATGCCAAATCGAAGCCCGGCGTGTGGTTCGCGCGCAAGGACGAGATCGCCAGCTATGCCTTGCAGACCAAGGGTTCGCCGACACCGATCGTCAGTCGCGGGTCGCCGACCGAGACGGGGCTGCCCGGACCCGCTGCGTAGCGGACTGGAAGTTCAGAGGCGTTCTTCCGTCCTCCACTAGAAGAACGCTTACGTGCGGATGATGTGTTGTGGGTCGGGCGGACAGGCCTCTGCCCATAGCACATCATCGTGGTGGGACCCATCCGCCCCCGGTTGGGCGTTTAGGCCAGACTTTTCCGATCAGGAGTTTGAAATGAGCATCGCTTCGGCACTCGGCCTCGGCGGCCGCAAGGTCCGTTACGCCATCGTCGGTCTCGGCGACATCGCGCAGGAGGCGTTGATGCCGGGCGTGTCGCACACCGGCAACTCGACGATCACCGCCCTGGTGTCCGGCGACCCGGAGAAGCTGACGAAGGTGGGCAAGCGCTACGGCGTCAAGAACCTCTACAGCTACGAGCAATTCCCCGCGCTGCTCGCGTCGGGGGAGATCGATGCGATCTACCTCGCCACGCCCAACTGGCGGCATGCCGAATTCGCGGTGCCGGCGCTCGAGGCTGGCATCCACGTCCTCAGCGAAAAGCCGCTTGATGTTTCGTCGGCCAAGGCGCGCGGGATCATGGCCGCGGCGGCGAAGGGCAAGGCGCAGCTGATGACCGCCTATCGCCTGCACTTCGAACCCGCGACGCTGGATGCGATCCGGCGGATAAGGGCCGGCGAACTCGGCGACCTGATCGCGTTCACCGCCTGTTTCACGCAGATGGTCGATCCGGCCAATCATCGCGCGACGAGCGGGATCGAGGCTGGGCCGCTGTTCGACATGGCGCCCTATCCGATCAATGCGATCCGCTATCTGTTTGGCGCAGAGCCGCTCGAAGTCGTCTCGGCAGTGGCGACGCGCCACCCGGAATCAGGCTTCGGCGATCTGGACGACACCTTTGCGGTGACGTTACGCATGCCGGGCAACCGCCTCGCGCAGTTTACCGTCAGCTATTACGCCAACAACGTCGACATCCTGACCATTGCGGGCACGAAGGGTTCGATCCAGATGGATCCCGCGTTCGGCTTCGGCCAGGGTCTCGCTCACCGTCGTCGCATCGGCGACAAGGACAGCCAGGAGACATTCAAGGCTACCGACCAATTCGGAGGCGAGTTGCAGTATTTCTCCGAATGCATTCTGGAGGATCGCAGCCCCGAGCCGGACGGCGAGGAGGGACTGGCCGATCTGCTGGTCGTCGAGGCGATCGTCGAAGCGCTGAAAACGCAGCTGCCGGTCAAGGTCGCGCACATTGGACGAACCCGGCGGATTGATCCCGACGTTCAGGAACGCACCCTGCGCGCGGTTTCGGCACCCGATCCGGTCAATGCGGCATCGCCGACAGGCGACTGATCTCAACTCCTGCCCCCGAAAGGATCGATCCATGTCTTTTAAAGAGCAACTGCTGGCGCACCACGCCGCGATCGTGACCGGCGCGAGTTCCGGGATCGGCCTCGCCGTGGCCGAGGCGCTGGCGGCTGCAGGCGCGGCGGTGGTGGTCAACTATCGATCCGATGGCGACCGTGCCGATGCGCTGGTCGAGCGCATCGTCGGGGACAACGGTCGCGCGATCGCGGTGCAGGCGGATGTGTCGGACGAGGCGGACGTCGCACGCTTGTTCGATGTCGCGGCAGAGGCGTTCGGCCGTATCGATGTGCTCGTGTCCAATTCCGGCGTGCAGAAGGATGCTGCGGTCGCCGACATGTCGCTGGCCGACTGGAACACGGTGATCGACGTCAACCTGACCGGGCAGTTCCTGTGCGCGCGCGAGGCGGTCCGCCGCTTTCGCGTTCAGCCGTGCAAAGGGCGCCCGGCGCGCAGCGCGGGCACGATCATCGCGATGAGCTCGGTACATGAGATCATCCCATGGGCCGGGCATATCAACTACGCCGCGGCCAAGGGCGGCACCCGCATGCTGACCCGCAGCCTGGCGCAAGAGGTCGCAGCCGATAGCATCCGCGTCAACGCAATCGCACCGGGTGCGATCCGCACGCCGATCAACAAGGATGCGTGGGACAGCGATGCGGCATTGGAAAAGCTGTTGCGGCTGATCCCCTACGGCCGGATCGGCGAGCCCGAGGATGTCGCCCGCGCCGCGGTCTGGCTGGCATCGGATCAGGCGGATTACGTAACCGGCACGACCTTGTTCGTGGATGGCGGTATGTCGCTTTACCCTGAGTTCCGTGACAATGGATGACGCGCAAGCAGTACCGCCACTGCGCAGCATCGGCGATCACGGCATCATCGGCGACCTCGAAACCGCGGCGCTGGTCGCGCGCGACGGCACGATCGACTATCTGTGCTGGCCATCGCTCGACAGTCCAACGGTGTTCGCCGATCTGATCGACGGCGATGGCGGCGCGTTTTCGATCAGGCCGGACCTGGACGATCCGCAGGTGATGCAGCTCTACGTTCCCGACACCAACGTGCTGGTGACGCGCTGGATGTCGGAAGGGGGCAGTGCCGAGCTGGTCGACCTGATGCCCCATCCCGAAGCGCGGGTACATTCCGATCGCGGCGCACAATGTGTGATTCGGCGGATCACGGTGACACGGGGAACGATCGTGTTTGCCGTACGCTGCGCGCCGCGGTTCGATTATGCTCGCGAGGTGCCGACGGCAGCGGCAACAGCAGGGGGCGTGCGCTTCAATACGCCCGACCTTGCGCTACGGCTATTCGCGTCGATGCCGCTCGCCTGCAATGGCGGCGACGCGATCGGCGAGGTCAGGCTGACCGCGGGGGAAAGCGCCTGGTTCGTGCTTGGCGGCGACACGCTCGCGCGGCCCGACGACGCACAGGTCACGGCGGAAATCGCGTCCACCACCGCGGCTTGGCGCAGCTGGGCGGGACGATCGAGCTACAAGGGGCGGTGGCGCGAACAGGTGCTGCGATCGGCACTGGCGCTTAAACTGCTGACCTCTGCCCGGCACGGATCGATCGCCGCCGCAGCGACCTTCTCGCTGCCCGAGGCGACGGGGGCAGGACGCAACTGGGACTATCGCGCGACCTGGATCCGTGATGCATCGTTCACCGTCTATGCGTTCATGCGGCTGGGCTACATCGAGGAGGCGGAGCATTTCCGGCAATGGGCCGGGCAACGGGTGATGGCATCCACGCCCGACGATCCGATCCGCATCATGTACGCGCTCGACGGGAGCGAAGCGGCCGACGAGCAGGAGTTGGCGCATCTGGCAGGATATGCGGGCAGCCGCCCGGTGCGGATCGGCAACGCGGCGCATGCGCAGAGCCAGCTCGATGTCTTCGGCGAGCTGCTCGACAGCATCTATCTCTCCAACAAATATGGCGCGGCGATCAGCCATGACGGTTGGCAGCATATCTGCGGCATCGTCGATTATGTGATCGCGCACTGGCAGGAGCCCGATGCCGGGATCTGGGAAATGCGCGGCGAACCGCGGCATTTTCTCCATTCGCGGGTGATGTGCTGGGTGGCCCTGGACCGGGCGATCCGGCTGGCGAAGAAACGGTCGCTGCCGGCGCCGTTGGTCGAATGGTCGGAAAGCCGCGACGCGATCGTCGCCGACGTATGGGCGAACTTCCGCCATCCCGAACACGGCCATTTCGTGCAGTCGCGGGGCGGCACCGAACTGGATGCCGCGCTGCTGATGATGCCGCTGGTGCGGTTCGTGTCGTCGACCGATCCGGTGTGGCTGACGACGCTCGACGCGATCGGCGAACGTCTGCGCGACGACGGACTGATCTACCGCTACCGCAATGGCGATGGGCTGGAGGGTGGCGAGGGCGCGTTTACGACCTGCACCTTCTGGTATGCCGAATGTTTGGCACGCGCGGGCCGGATCGACGAGGCGCAGATGACCCTCGCCAAGGGGATGGCTTATGCGAACCCGCTCGACCTGTTTTCGGAAGAGCTTGACCGACGTGGCCAGCCGCTCGGCAACTTCCCGCAGGCGCTGACGCATCTCGCCTTCATCAGCGCGGCCTATTTCATCGATCGACGCCTCGATCCAGCTTACCGGCCCAACTGGCAGCCCTGATGGTCCGGTCGGGCGCTGGCCGGTGCATGGCGGTCAGCCTTTAGGTTCGACGGACCGACCGATCACGCCGGCGCGTGCGACGAGGCGCTCGGTCCCGTCGTCGGGTCCGGCGGGGCGGATCTGGACGGGGACTGACTTGTAGGACGGCGTCAGGCTCTGGAGGTCATGGTCCTCCAGCGCGATCAGCGGCTGCGTCTCGGGATAGTAGGAGGCGCAGCAGCCGTCGGGCAGCGCATGCTCGACCAGCGTCAGTCCCTGGACGATGCGGTCGTCGCGCTTGAACTGGAGCGCGGTGGTGACGTCGATCACGTCGCCCTCGGCAAAGCCGAGCCGCGCGATCTCCTTGGCGTTCATGAACAGGATGTCGCGCCGCCCGAAGACGCCGCGATAGCGATCGTCGAGCGCATAGATGGTGGTGTTGTACTGATCGTGCGAGCGCAGCGTGGTGAGCCGCATCACCGTCGGGTCGGCGGTGGTCTCGTCCTCCTCGACGCCGGGCGAGACGATGAAATTGGCCTTGCCGGTGTCGGTGTTCCACACCCGCTCGGCCGCCGAATTGGGCAGGTGGAAGCCGCCCGGCTCGCGGATGCGGTTGTTGTAGTCCTTGAAGGCGGGGAACACCGCCTCGATCTTGTCGCGGATCAGGTCGTAATTGGCGACGTAGCCGTCCCAATCGATCCCGCCCTTGCCGCCCAGCGTCGCCTTGGCGATGTGCGCGACGATCCACGGCTCGGAACGGACGTTGTCGCCCGGCGGCATCAGGAAGCCGCGCGAGGCGTGGACCATCGACATCGAATCCTCGACGGTCACCGCCTGCGGCGTGCCGTCCTGCAGGTCGCGCTCGGTGCGGCCGAGGCAAGGCAGGATGTAGGTGTCGCCCTTGGCCATCAGTAGCTGGGTGCGGTTGAGCTTGGTGGTAATGTGGACTGCGAGCTCCATGTTGCGGAAGCCCTGCGCGCAGGCCTGCGGATCGGAGGAGGCGATGGCCAGGTTGCCGCCGAGGCAGACGATCGCCTTGGCCTTGCCGTCGCGCATCGCGGCGATGCTCTCGACCACCGAATGGCCATGCGCGCGCGGCGGCTCGAAGGCGAACACCTCCTTGATCTTGTCGAGCAGCGCCGCGGTCGGCCGTTCGGTGATGCCGACGGTGCGGTCGCCCTGGACGTTGCTGTGGCCGCGCAACGGGCAGATGCCGGCGCCCGGCCGGCCCATGTTGCCACGCAGCAGCAGCAGATTGGCGATCTGCTGGACGTTGCTGGTGCCGGTGCGGTGCTGGGTGATGCCCATGCCATAGCAGGCGATGGTCGCGGTCGACTGGGCGTAGAGCCGCGCGACCTCCTCGAGGTCGCTCTGGCCGAGCCCGCTGGCGTGGACGATATCCGCCCAGTCGCTGCCCTCGAGATTGGCGACCAGCGCGTCGAAGCCGGCGGTATGCTCGGCGATGAATGCATGATCGAGCACCGCCGGTTCGCCGGCGGCGGTGGCGGCCTTGTCCATCGCGACCAGCGCCTTGGCGATACCCTTCAGCGCCGCGGCATCGCCGCCGACCTTCACCTGCAGATAGTTGGTCGCGATCGGCGTCGCCGAAAAGGTCGCCATCTCGATCACCGACTGCGGCGATTCGAACCGCTCAAGTGAGCGTTCCTTGAGCGGATTGAACACGATGATCCGGCCACCGCGGCGGGCAACCTCGCGCAGCGTCGCCATCATCCGCGGGTGGTTGGTGCCGGGATTGTGGCCGATCGAGAGGATCAGATCGGCGTGGTCGAAATCCTCCAGGCTGACGGTGCCCTTGCCGATGCCGATCGACTGCGGCAGCCCTACCGAGGTCGCCTCGTGGCACATGTTGGAGCAATCGGGAAAGTTGTTGGTGCCATAGAGCCGGGCGAACAGCTGATAAAGGAACGCCGCCTCGTTGGAGCAGCGCCCCGAGGTGTAGAATTCGGCCTGGTTGGGATCGTCGAGCCTGGCCAGGCCGGCGCCGATCGCGGCAAACGCCTCATCCCATTCGACCACTTCGTAGTGATCGGTCTCGGCATTGTACCGCAGCGGATCGGTGATGCGGCCCTGGCCTTCGATCCAATGGTCGCTCTGCTCCCAGATCTCGGCCACGCTGTGCTGCGCGAAGAAGTCGGCGCCGATCCGCTTCGCGGTCGATTCCCAGGCCACCGCCTTGGCGCCATTCTCGCAGAACTCGAATGACGAGGTGTGCTTGGGGTCCGGCCACGCGCAGCTCGGGCAATCGAAGCCGTCGGGCTGGTTCGATTTGAGCAAGGTCTGCGCGCCGCGCTGGACGATCTGCTGCGCCTTGAGGGTGAGCGCAACTGCCTTCAGCGCGCCCCAGCCGCCGGCCGGGCCAGTATAGTCCTTGATCCCCTCGGGGCGCTTGCGATGCATACCATACTCTCCACAACTAAGCCGCGCTGCCCCGCCGCCGGCCTTCGCTTGCTACGATGATGTTCGCATACGAAGGTCACGTCCCTCAGCACGTATAATAATACCATGCTCGTGACGAACGCAGAGCTATGCGCCACCACGGAGTCGGCAAGGTACGCCCTTGGCTACCCAGCTTTGTAGCGAAGCCCTTGGACGGCTCGCAAGGACGACGTCACCAGGCCGTTCCCCCACAACCTTGAACTGGTTAGCTTCGTCCCGATCGGCCGACAGCGACGGAGTCTCCGCGCCGCGCGGTCCGCTGCTGTAGGTACTGGCGGGCGCGCTGGATTGCCAAGCGGCCCTTAGAAGAGTGCTTGATTCGGTTTGAACGGTTGCAGCGGTCAGTACGCCGGACGAAGTTCGGCACGACGTATCAAGCGGTCCGCCCAGCTTTCTCGACGAGCCCGCCTACGCCCTCGCGCCGTTCAAGTTCGGCCCGTACATCCTTCAAACTCAGCCCAGCATCAGCCAACAGGACCGCAAGGTGAAACAGCAAGTCCGCCGCCTCATACACGATGCTCGCCCCATCGCCGGAACAGGCTGCGATCACCGTTTCGACCGCTTCCTCGCCGACCTTCTGAGCGATTTTTGTACGACCCTTGGTGAAGAGACTAGCGGTGTAGGAGGCGTCGGCGGGGGCGTCGCGTCGCGCACGGATCGTCGTCTCGAGGCGGTCTAAGATGGGATCAGCCATGTTCAGCCTGCTGACCCAGCACCGAGGGCGGGTCAATTCCTTTTGCTTGGCCCCGCAAACCGTGGCTCTGGTACCTCATGGTGCCCGGACAAATGCATCGCATTGCCTGGTCCCTCTTCAATCCCGAACAGGGGGGCGGCCGTAGACCGTCTTGCTGAGACGGTCACGCGTGCCGGCTTTCCTGTCGATGTGACCCTTGTCGATAAGAACCAAGACGATATCCCGGTGCATCATCATGGCTATACTTTGATGCTCACACGTTCGATGATCGCTGGCGCCTTAATCCATTAAGATCGCAATCGGAACAAGCGTAACAAGCTCATCGACCAGCGCTCGGCTTGTGCTACCATCCTAGAGCTTACCGATTGCCATGTCCCGGCAGCCTGTAATTGGAAGGGGCGGGCATTAAACCGGGCCGCAGTTCGGTGCGCGCCTGTCGCATGATCTGGAAGCCGCCCGATAGCCCGAGCACTGCCATCAGCGCGGCCACCACTAGATCGGGCCACGCGCTGTTCAGACCGAAGACGCCACCCGCCGCCAGCACCACGGCGATATTGCCGATCGCGTCATTTCGCGAGCAGATCCAAACCGAGCGCATGTTCGCGTCACCGCTGCGGAAGCGGTACAACATCACCGCGACCAGGACGTTCGCGATCAGCGCCGCAACCCCCACGACGCCCATGACCTCGGCATGAGGCACAGCACCGTGGAGCGCGCCCCACCCCGCCGCGAGCAGGACATAGAGCCCGAGCAGAGCAAGCGTCGCTCCCTTCAGCATCGCGGCGCGCGCGCGCCAGGCTATCGCCATCCCGGCGACACCAAGGCTGATCGCGTAATTGGCGGCGTCACCGAAGAAGTCGAGCGCGTCAGCCTGCAGCGCTTTCGACCCGCCTGTAATCCCTGCGACGATTTCGACCGCGAACATGCCGCCGTTGTTGGCGAGCGCAATCCACAGCGCGCGCCGCCACTTCGGGTCGTTGAGGGTGCCCACCTTGTCGGACGCGCAGCTCGTGCAGGCCATCTTCGCCACCTCGAAAAAATCGATCTGGCAGCGTATATGCACCCTCTAGTCGCTAGAGGGTCAAGCGCTGTGTCTGAGAAACTGACAATCGGGAGGCTGGCCGCGGCGACGGGCGCCAAAGTCGAGACGATCCGCTATTACGAACAGATCGGCTTGCTGCCGGCGCCAGCGCGGTCGGCCGGCAATTACCGAACCTATGAGAGCGAGCACCTGCGTCGGCTGTCCTTCATTCGCCGGGCGCGCGATCTCGGCTTCTCGATCGATGCGGTGCGAGAGCTGATGGGGCTCGCCGATCGTCGCGATCAGTCCTGCATGGCCGTGGACGTGATCGCCAACCAGCATCGGGATGCGATCACGCGGAAGATAGCTGACCTGACGGCGCTCGCGGGCGAGTTGGACTCGCTGATCGACTCCTGTAGCCGCAACATGGTGGCCGACTGCAGAATTATCGCGGCTTTGGGTCCAGCTTGATCGTCGCGCCTTCCGCGCAGCCTCACGATCTTGCCAAGCAGAAGCGCTTTCTCGAAACGCGTTCTCAAAAACGGTGCATAAAGGTTAGCGCTTCGCAGCTGACCCGGCGATTTTACGTGCCACATTCATCCATCTGGGTGAGCCTCGACGGAGCGCTTCTTCAAGCCTCACGAAAGCCACTCGTTCGGAGGTTCGTCTCTGTTTGAGGGTCTAAGCGTCCGGACAGCTCGCCGTGATCGATGTTCGTTGAGGGCGAGACGCCGATAACGACCCGCGTGGTGCGCCCTCTATCTTTTTTCCAGGAAGAGGTGTTACTGGAAAATACATTGAGTGTGGCTTAGGCGGTTAGACCGCTTATAAGTTAGCGAGACTAAGCGGAATCGTTGCCCGAAGGATGGTAATGCCGGTTATTAGAGTTATATGTTAGCGAGACTAACGTAGGAGCTGCCCATGGCGACCCTCGCCAACGCTATTGATCCCGGCGCCTTCGCCAATCTGGTGTTCGCCAGCCTGGTCGAAACCGCGCGCGCCAAGCCGGCCAAGCGTCGCGGGACCACGCGATCCGACGTGATCGACGACACCTTATATATAGCACCCACCGTTGAGGGCTTCTCGAAACAGTATCGAACGGCCGTCGATCACGCGATTGAGCAGCTGACCGCCACTGGCATCGCAGCCGACCCGGATCGACAGGCACTCTACGCGATCGTTGACAAGCTGCTGCCCGACGTCCGCGCGCGGCACCTCGAGCGCAAGATCGAGCAACTCCTCGACGTCCTGGCCGACACCCATGATCCTATGGCTGAGTTTCATACCGCGGTTGCGGCCGACAACACAGCCATCCGCCAGCGCTTCATGCACGAGGTCGAGACGCTCACCTCGGCCGAGGTCGCAGCGCGGGCGGGACACCAAGCCAAGAACCGTCACCAGACCGCCGCGCGCTGGAAGGCGCAGCGCCGCGTCTTCGCGGTCCCGTATCAGGGACAGGACCGTTTCCCGGCCTTCCTGTTTGACGCCGACGGCAAGCCGCTCCCCCTCATCAAGAAGATCCTAGACGTCCTGCCGGCGAGCCGGACGCAATGGCAGACCGCTTTCTGGTTCGTGTCGTCCAACTCCTGGCTCGGTGGTCCCGCGCCGCGGGAGATGCTCGAGAATGAAGCGGGTGTCCTTGAAGCCGCGGCGCACGAGAGCGACGAGATCAGCGGGTGATGGTGCTCGCGCCGACCGGTATCGTTCCCAAACCGCCAACTGCATTTGCGACCCACGTTACTGATCTGCCCGTGGGTGCGGTTCTCTGGCGCATCCACGCCGAGAAGCTTGCTGGCAACGTCTTCAATCCGGGTTTTGGCGCCTCCCGGTTTGCACCGATCGGACCCGTGCGCAAGCGCGTGCCGACCGCCTATGCCGCGCAAGAGTTCGAGGCGGCGGTGTACGAGACGATCTTCCACGATCTCGATCCCGCGCAGCCGTTCAAAACCTATCCCTTGAGCAAACTTGGGGAGGTCCGTTGCTCGGTGCTGCGGGTGACCAGTCCTTTGGCGCTACGCTCTTTCCTTGCGCCGGACCTGATGAAGCTGGGCCTCGCGCGGAACCAGCTGATCGATACGCCTGCGCACGAGTTCCCTGACACGCGGCGCTGGGCGGCCGCGCTTCACCGCAAGGATGTCGGCACACACGGGATGGTCTGGGAATCACGAGCTTATCCGTCATCATTGGCGATGATGTTCTTCGGCGATCGCTTGCCCTCCGGGGCGCTGAGCGTGGTCAGCTCGACCCGGATCGACGCCGATCCGGTGCTCGCAATGCGGTTCAGGGCACTTGCAGACCGTTCGGGTGTGACCCTAATCGTCTGAGACAACGCTCAACCACTCATGCGACTGTTGCTGCCTCTGACGCGGGGCTCGGGATACGGGCATTGCGGCTATCGGAGGTCGATGGAAATTTCCCATTGTAATTCACGCGTGATCTCCATAACCGTACGGTATGGTCACTAGAACACGCTTGAGCCGTTCTACGCCCGACGATCGACGCACCACCATCGTCGAGGTCGCCCGGCAGGTCTTCTCACGCGACGGGTATGGCGGTTCATCGATGTCGGGGATTGCGGCGGACCTGGGCGGCTCGAAGGGTACGCTCTACAAATATTTCGATACCAAAGGTGCGCTCTTCGAAGCGGTCATGCTGCAGTGCTGCAAAGACATGTTCGTTGACTTCAATGGCGATCTAACGAGATACAAGGATGTCCGTGAATATCTCATCGATGCGGGCACTAGAATGCTACCGGCGATGCTGGAGTCCAGTGCGCTGGATATCAGCAGGTTGGTACTTAGCGAAGGCGTTCGGCATCCACAGATAGCCCGGATCTACGCCGAGAAAGCACTCGACCCAGCTGATGAGGCAGTGGCGCTCGGATTGGCGCACTTCCACTCGATCGGTCAGATCGAATGCCCCGACGCGCTTTCCTCCGCGAAGCAATTCATGGGACTGCTTCGGGCAGATATCCATCTGCGCGCGGTTTGTGGCCTGGATACTCGTCCGGGGGATGGCGAACTGCTCGCCCATATCATCGGCGTCACATCGCTCTTCATCGCCGGAAATACATCAAACAGCGCCGACAGCTCTGCGTGACGAACCTCCCTCTTTCCAGGAAAATCGACATGACCAATAAGACGCTTGACGGAAAAATTGCGCTGGTAACGGGCGCATCAGGTGGGATTGGCCAAGCCATCGCCATGCATCTTGCTAAAGCCGGCGCGCATGTGATGGTCCACTATTCCGGAAACAAGGCGGCTGCGGACAAGACGGTCGCTGTTATCGCCGACAATGGCGGCAACGCGCAGAGCGTACAGGCGGATCTGCGCGATCCGGGAGCGATCGATGCGCTCGTTGGCCAAGTCGAGACGCTCGATATCCTCGTCAACAATGCCGGCATTGCGGACGGAGCGGATATTTTGGCAACGACGCGTGACCAATATGATGCCGTGTTCGACACTAACGTCAAAGCCATGTTCTTCCTGACGCAGGCGCTGCTACCCAAAATGCAGGATGGTGGCTCCATCATCAATACTTCGTCCACGGTGTCGATCGCGGCCTATCCAGAGTACATCGTCTATGCGATGTCCAAGAACACGGTGAATGCCTTCACCCGGTCGCTGGCGGCTGGGGTCGCCAAGCGGCAAATTACTGTGAACGCGGTACTGCCGGGCGCGACCGATACGGACTTCATCAACTCGGTTCGGGATTACCCCGGCGTGATGGAAGCCATCGCTGCCCAAACGGCGCTCGGACGCCTCGGAAAGCCAGATGACATCGCGCCTGTGGTAACGTTCCTTGCCTCCCCGGCAGGGCATTGGATCACCGGTCAGTGCATCCAAGCCAATGGCGGCATGCACCTCTGAGCCATGATGTGCCAGGCGTGGTGGCGCGGTAGCTTATGCATCCTGATGCAATGCCTGCAACCATGCGCCGGAGTCGCTTGCCCCCTCACCCCAAGGTGGCCCCGGCGACTTTATCAATGATCCGCTTTCGCCGAGCGCGCCGAAAGCGGCTAATCCGAGTTTTTGCAGGTGAAGCTAGAGTAGCTTTACGGTTTGGGTCACTGAACCGGGACGATGGACTCTTCGTACCGCCCCGCGCGACGCAACTGTCTGACGATCCCGTTGAAGGCCGCGGTGACGCCCTGTGCTCGGCCGATCTCGTTTTCCTGCTGCGCCGCGTCCCAGTAGAGTTCGAGCGGCCAGCGCTTGGGGCAGTGCGGCAGCAGGCAGCGTAGCGCCAGGCGCACCTCGGCGCTGTCGACCCTTGTGTCGGAGCAGCGGGCGACGCCGGTACGCAGGATGTGGATCGACAGGGCGATGATGATCCGCTGGCCGCGCGGGAGCGCCGTCACAGCTCAGCGGAAGTCGTGCGACTTGAACCGCACGACCTCCTCGGGATCCATGCCGTCGGCGTGCGGCGGCCAGTAGGAATTGCGAGGAAGAGGGCTCCAGCCCTTGTCGCCTCGATCGGGCGAACCGGCGTGACGGGCACCGTCACCGCGGCCGGTCTGGTGCGGGAACGACATGGCGCCGACCTGAGTCAGCAGGTCGCCGTGATCGATGATCCGGTCGCAGATCACGTGGATGACCTCGCCCTCCTTCTGTACCCTACCCTTCATGCCGATCATCGAGGCCGACATGACGGTGCGGCGCTGCGCCTCGAAGCGGTCCGGCCAGAGGATACCGTTGGCGATGCCCGTCTCGTCTTCGATGGTGATGAAGAGCACGCCCTTCGCTGAGCCCGGCTTCTGCCGAACGAGGATGATCCCGGCGACCTCGACGTGCCGCCCATCGCGGATGCCCGCGAGGTCGCCGCAGCGGGTCACGCCGCGGCCCGACAGCTCGTCGCGGAGGAACGACAACGGATGGGCGCGCAGCGATAGCTGGAGCGTGCGATAGTCCTCGATCACCTCGCGGCCGTCGGTCAATGGCCGGAGCGCGACGTCGGGCTCTATGCCTTCGGCGCTGATACCGTCGGCGATCCGGTCGGCGGCTGCGAACAATGGCAGCGGCGCCTCGCCGAGCCCCCTCACTTTCCACAATCCCTGCCGACGATCCGCGCCGAACGCATGGTAGGCGTCGGCATCGGCGAGCTTCTCTACAGCAGCACGCTGCACGCCCGAGCGCCGCCACACGTCCTCGACCGACTCGAACGCGGCCGTACTGCGTGCGCCGACGATCGCGGCGCCATCCGCGTTGGACAGCCCACGCACCTGCCGCAGCCCGAGCCGAACGGCGAGGTAGCGCCCGCCGGTCGGCTCCAGCGTGCAGCCCCAGCGGCTGGCGTTGATGCACGGCGGCCGCACCTCGACGCCGTGCTCGCGGGCGTCACGGACGATCTGCGCGGGCGCGTAGAAGCCCATGGGATAGGCGTTCATCAGCGCCGCGCAGAACACGTCGGGATGATGATGCTTCATCCAGCTCGACGCATAGGCGATCTTGGCGAAGCTCGCCGCGTGGCTCTCGGGAAAGCCATAGCTGCCGAAGCCCTCCAACTGGCGGAAAGTGCGCTCGGCGAACTCACGCGGGTAGCCACGCGCCACCATGCCTTCGACGAGCTTCTCGCTGAAGTGGCTCACCCCGCGGTGAACTTGAACGTCGCCATCGCGCGGCGCAGCTGGTCAGCCTCGGCCGGCGTGAACCCGGCGCCGACGATCGCCACCTTCATCGCCTGTTCCTGGAAGAGCGGCACACCCAGCGTCTTCTCGAGCACCGCGCGCAGCTCGGGGCGCGGGTATTCCGGCTTCTCCAGCCCCTCGCGACGGCGGAGGTACGGGTGAACCATGTCACCCTGGATCGGTCCCGGTCGCACGATCGCGACCTGGATGACGAGGTCATAGAAGCGGCGCGGCTTCATCCGCGGCAACATCGACATCTGCGCGCGGCTTTCGATCTGGAAGGTACCGAGCGTATCCGCCTTCTGAATCATGGCGTAGACCGATGGATCGTCGTCCTGGAGATCGGCCATGCCGACCCGCACGCCTTTCGACTCCTCCAGCAGATTGAAGGCCCGGTTCATGCAGCCGAGCATGCCGAGACCGAGCACGTCGACCTTCATGAACTTCAGGGCATCGATGTCGTCCTTGTCCCATTCGATGATTTGGCGGTCTTCCATCGCAGCGGGTTCGATCGGCACGAGGTCGTCGAGCCTGTCGTGCGTCAGGACGAAGCCGCCAGGGTGCTGCGACATGTGGCGGGCACCCCGATCAGCTTGCGTGCGAGATCGAGCGTCAGCCGGAGACGCCGGTCGGCGATGTCGAGGTTCAGCTCGTTGACCTGCTTCTCGCCGACCCCTTCCGCGGACCAGCCCCAGACGAGGCCCGCGAGCGAGGAGGTCAAGTCCTCCGGCAGGCCCATCGCCTTGCCGACGTCTCGCACCGCGCCGCGCGCACGGTAGCGCTGGACGACTGCGGTCAGCGCCGACCGGTCGCGGCCGTAGGTTTCGTAGATCCACTGGATAATCTCTTCGCGCCGCTCGTGCTCAAAGTCGACGTCGATGTCGGGCGGCTCGCGGCGTTCGCCCGATACGAACCGCTCGAACAACAGCTCGTGCTTGATCGGATCGATCGAGGTGACCTCGAGCACGAAGCAGACGCAGCTGTTCGCCGCTGAGCCCCGTCCCTGACAGAGAATGCCGCGGCGGCGCGCCTCGCGGACGATGGCGTAGACGGTGAGGAAGTAGGGAGCGTAGCCGAGCTCGCCGATGAGCCGCAGCTCGTGCGTTATCTGATCGGCGTAGGCAGTCGGCACCGCGCCTTCGAACATGCGGGCGACTGCCTCGTTCGCCAGCTTCTCGAGCGCCCCCTGGGCGGTCAGTCCCTCGACCAGCCGCTCATGCGGATACTGGTAGGCGAGTTCGCCGAGATCGAAGGTGCAGGCGCGGGCGATGTCGACGCTGGCCCGCAGCGCGTCGGGATAAGCCCTGAACCGCCGCACCATCTCGGCCGGCGGCTTCAGCGCGCGGTCGGCGTTGACCTCGCGCCGGTAGCCCAGCTCGTCGACGGTGCACTTCTCGCGCACCGCCGTCACCACGTCCTGGAGCAGGCGAACCTCGGGCGCGTGGTAGAGCACGTCGCCGGTCACGACGGCGCGGACGCTTGCCTCGCCTGCTTGCCGGGCGAGGGCGTCGATGCGAACCGCGTCGTTCGGTCTTCGCCGCTGGAACAGCGCCATGTAGCCGCGCCGGCCGAACACCGTCTTCAGGTCGGCGAGCGCGACACGGTTCTCGGCATCCGCCTCGTGCGGCAGCAGGATGGCGATCAGCCCCTCCGACCAGGGCTGGAGATGTGCCAGTGGAGAAGGCACCCGCCCTTCCCCTGCCCGCTTCTTGCCGACGGTGAGGAGCCGTGTGAGCCGCGACCAGGCGGGACGATCGGTCGGATAGAGGAGCAGCCGCCGGCCGCAGGAGAGATCGACCCGCGCGCCCGCAATCGAGCGCACGCCGGTCGCCTTCTGCGCCTCCCAGGCGCGGACCACGCCCGCGACGGTGCCGATGTCGCCAACGCGAGCGCGGGGTAGCCGAGAAGCGCCGCGCCGCGAACAACTCCTCCGCGCTCGATGCGCCGCGGAGCAGCGAGAAGTGGGTGAGCATTTGCAGCTCGACATAGTCGGTCATGCGAACACGCCGTGTATCCACCAGCTGAGATCGCCGGTCGTCTCCTCGACCGCATCGCCGCGGCGGAACACCCAGTAGCGACCGCCATGCTCGTCCTCGACGCGGTAGTAGTCCCGCACCGCCCAGACCTCGGCATCGCGGCGCCACCACTCGCCATGGATGCGCTCGGCCCATCGCCGGCGACGATCGCGTGCGTCCGCCCCCGCCACTCGAAGCGACGCGGCGGCTGGTCGGCAGCAGCGCGATCACCCGCGACAGCGGTTCCGGACGCGCGAACAGGCGGATGGGACGCTGCCAGTCGGGCCATGTTCCGGGCACCATCACCGGGTCGGAGCGGGTGACGGCCCGTTCCGGCACATGGCTGTCGACGGGAGCGTTCCGGTAGACCGAGCGCGCGCCGATCCGCCGGCGACGACGTCGACCAGCCGGGCGGGATCGCGCACGAGCGTGTCGCCGGCGAGGACCGCGCCGAGGTCGACCGCATCGAGCGGCTCGGTATGCGGCGCGATCAGCCGGAACTGCTCCAGTCCCATGCCAGGATCGATCCGCTCGATGCGCAGCTTCATGAGACGAAGGAGGTGTGAGATCTCGCGCGTCGGCCGGGACGTTCCGACGCCACCACCTGCTCGCCACCGTCGACGCGCAGCCCGACGAGGCGCAGCGACCGGGCGCCGAGACCCGCCGCTGCAGGACCTCTGCGAGATCACCGAGGAGGTCTGCCATGACCTGCTCGATGGCCTCCGCCGTGCCGATCGGTTCGAGCAGCCGCCGTTCGGCCATCGGCACCTCCGGGTCGTCGCGCGGTGTGATCGGCTCGGCCCACCGCGCCGAGCGCCTGATCCAGCCGCTTAATTGCGGCAAGCCCCAGACGGCGTGCCAGCGCCCGCGTGCGACCGGCAGCAGGTCCGCGATCCGCTCGAAGCCGAACTTGCGCGCGGCTTCTAGCGGAGAGGGCGGGAGCCGCAGCGCGGCGACCGGCAGAGGCGCGATCGCGGCGGCCGTGTCCCCTGCCTCGACGCGGATCAGGTCTGCCCGCCCGTATCGCGCCAGTGCATGGGCGGCGCCCGGCGTGTCCGCGACCGCGACTCGTCCAGTGAAGCCTGCGCGACGGCACAAGGCGAGCAGCCGCCGACAGAAGCGCTCCTCGCCGCCGTGCAGGTGATCGCAGCCGGCGAGGTCGAGTAAGAGGCCGTCGTTCGGCGACACGGCGGCGATCGGCGACCATCGCCGCACAGCGAGCAGCGCCAGCCGGTCGAGCAGCGCGGCGTCCGCGGCGGGCTCCGCGGGGCGGACGTCGAGATCGGACACGAGTGCGCGCGCGTGGGTAACGGCCATGCCGACGTGGATGCCGAGACCGACCGCTGCTGGGCAGGCGGCAACCACCTCCTCGCGTCGACCGACCTTGTCGATCAGCGCGAGCGGCGCATGCGCGACGTCTGGAACCAGGGTCGTAGCACGTCCGGGGCAACGCTAAGCGTCCTTGAACGGATGGTCGGCTGCTTCGGAACGCCGCCCCAGCTCGCGCATAGGCGGCCGCGCATGCGCTGGCAGCGCCGCGATATCGCCTTGCACGTTCACGCGTGTCGGCATGCTTCGTGCCCAGCGCGCGCCCGGCCGCCAGTTTGCCGCCGCGCGGACGGAGCAGGCACCGGGATCGTCGTCGACGGGGATTTGAGCGGCGGGCGGTCAGGCTGCCGCGACGCGGACCGTTCCTGCCGTCTCAGCCGCTCGATGGCCAAGTGCGGCAGGAACAGCGAGACGACCCGTCCCATCGCTGCCCTCCACGATCAGAGAAAAAGGTTCGCCCCCGCGCTGACGGGCGAGTTCGACGAGCCAGCGCGACCGTCCGACGCCCGCGACGCCGAACCGTGCCGACGGTGCGCTGCCGACCCGCCAGCGCGTCCACGCCGCGGACGGCTCGTCGAGCGGATCACGCTCGCGCGACCGCCGGCGTCGGAGCAGCAGCACCGGCATGTCGGCATCCGCCGCCACGAGCTGCAGCCGCCTGGTGGCGACCATCGACACCTTGCCGACCTCCGCGACGATCGCCGAGGGCGTGCCATCGCGAACCGCATCCTCGACGACGGCGAGCAGCGCCGCATCGTCATGGGGCTGCGCGTGGATCACGTTTGCCGCCGGCAGTCCTGCCTGAGCGAGTCCGGGCGCATACAGATCGGTGCGGCAGCTCGCCCACAGCACCGGTCCGCCCAGCGCCGCCGCCTCTCGCGCGGCAATACCGGCCAGGAAGAGCGTCGCCGCCGCCTCGTCGGCCAGCGAAGCGCTGAGCGCCGCCGCCTCGTGCAACGCACCTGCCCGAAGCCCTCCTCCCCCGAGTCGCCGATCGAGTTGCTCGATGCCGAACGGCAGGATGCGATGGTCGGTGACCGGCGTCGCGATCGTCCGCAGCTGAGCTATGGTCGCGGGTAGATGTTGGATAGCAGCAGGCATGGGAATTTAAACTCGGGTTGTTCCCTTTATGTTCCAGCGTTGAGTCCGATTGGTCAAGTCGTAAACGGGCTCTGGCGCAGCGAACCGTCGCTGAAGTTTGCCGATGTGTCCGAGCGGAGCGGACGGTTACAGCGGAGCGTGAATTAGGCGGTTGCCTGTCGCTTCAATCCCGCATTTGCATCGTCGGATCGCTTGCGAGCCGCAGGCGTGCTCGCCAGGCATCGTTCCAGTCGTCTTGGTTTTCCGGCACCCGGCTGACGAGTTCGCGACCGTTCGCGGTCAGGTGTTCACGCGCTTTCTCCAATAGTCGCTCCGCGGCTCGGCCTCGATCACCATAGACGATGACACGCCGTACCTTCTCAGGGATTGCAACGAAGGCAAGCCGCTCGACGCCGCCGAGCGCCCATGTCGGTGTACCGAACCAAGCCATCGCCGAGAGCGCGTCCTCGACACCCTCCGCGAGACCGAGTTCATCCGTCGCCGGAGCCAGTCGGATCGCAGCTACCCCGAGCAGACCCAAGGCGGCCTTTGGCTTGGGGATCGGCTTCTGGAGCACGTTCGTCGGGTGGAGAAAGGTTCGCTGTACGGCGACGATGCCGACATCGTTTTCGACAGCCGCGATAAGCGCCGGCATGACCCGCCTGGCGCTGCCAGCGCCCAAAATGGTTTCCGAGTTGAAGCGCAAGGCCCTCGAAAAGGGCGGCGAAAGCCCCCGAGCGATAAGGTACTCCTCGGCAAGCGTGCCGGCGATCGGTCTGCTTGCCCGCCACAGGCGAACAGCCAACGCCCCCATGTCACGCTTGGGCGTGTCTGTCGGCATCACCACGGCGCTGCGATCGTGAAGCCGATTGCGCTGAAGGGCCTTCATGACCTCGACGGGCGTACAGCCAGCGAAACAGTGGAAGAGGATCGCCGTATCGCCGAGCCGGACGGAGAGGCTCGGTGTTGAATCATCATGTGCGGGACAGCGGCACTCGCCGCGCGTACCGTGCCACACCCCGCCGAGCTGCTCGACGATGGCCTGAGCGCGAGACGAGGCATCAAGCGGAAGTCGCGCCATCGCCATTGTTCCGTGGGTTTGATGGAAATCGAGCAATGGAGCCTCCGGACAGTACCAAATATCCGGACGGCAACCTCGCCTCTCCTGCCGAGCGCAGGCTGACGAGACGCGAGGAAACAAGCTGGTCGCTGGTGCCCTGCGGAAGAACGAGGGCGCCGTTGCGGTCCGCCCTCCCACGTCTCCACTGGTTGGAACACAATCTACTCGAAAGCACGAACGGGCAGTGCGCGCATTTCGGAGGCGGCCACAGTCGAGCCGACGTTAGGTGTAGCGGCCGGTAAAAAGGTCGCCCAGCGCACGCCGACGAAAGGCATTCCACCATCGACGTCGACGATGTTCCGGAGCGTCGTGGATCATATGGCACCGGGGGCACAGCGCAGCGAGGTTGCGCCATCGCGGTCCGCTGAACGTCGGGTCGTGGTTGAGGTGAGCGGTAGCGAGATAGACAGGTCTGCGGGTCATGCGGATCGCATCGAGCGAAACGAACGAGGGTGGCTGTCGAAGCCGCCGGCCGGTACCGTCGCGCCAGGCGCGGATCTCGGCGTCCCACCACACCCCTGCCGTACCAGCTAGCTGCGCGACCCGCCGGCCATGAGGTCGCTGGCAGTGCTCGCAGCGGCCGCCCGCACGCTTGAAGCGGACGATCCTGCTGATTTCGGGCCAATCGATCGGATACAGCCAGCGATGTTCCGGACGGATCGGCATGAGGAGACTCTGATTCATCCGACATCGGAACGAAAGGAGAAAATTGCCTGTACGATGAAGATGAGATCATTATTCGGCTGTCCGCAACAGATGCGGGCTTCACGCCGGTCCGGGAGAGCGCGCCGCTGAAGCGGGCGATTTGGTCCGCCAGAACGGCATGCCGCCGCGAGAGCGGGGAGGAGGTGCCTCTACAGTTCCGAAAGCCGCTCACCGTCATGATCAACTCTCCTCGCCATCGCTCTTCGAGAGCACCGAAAACGTGTCGGCGATCAGCTCGGTGCGGTACGCGACGTCACTGGCTTCACCATGGCTGCGCTCCCGGACGCGACCGGTGACGTGTACCAAATCCCCTTTCGCTGCGGCTTCGATCTGCTGCGTCACGTTCGAGAAGCAGACGACACTGTTCCAATAGGTGTCCTTCTTCCAATCGTCTCCATCTCGACGATTGTAGTTGGCGGCGACGCTGACATAGGTCACCCGCTCGCGGGTCGTGATTTTTCCGATCCTCCCGATGATACGGAATTCGGCGATATTCTGTGGCATCGTTCACTCCTTTTTCTGGAAGTCCAAATTGTCGGCAGATGCGCCGCGTGACGAATCCGATAGGGTTTCGTCGGAGTGAAATTGGTACCGCGCCCACGTTTTCGCGCGTCGCATAGATGGCATAGGCCTGCGTCCAGTCGCGGCTTATCGCCTGCTGCGCGATCCGCAGCGGTAGGCGGTGTTCGCACACCAATCGCCACAAGACGTAGGCAAGCTTGTTCTTGTCGGCGGCATTGGCCCGCCCCCGGCGGGGCTGAAGCCAGAGATTGCGCCTGTCGAACGGCGCGCCGCCGATGG